>JAVBKA010000014.1:0-3231 GCA_031546715.1 Oscillospiraceae bacterium
CAGGAAAACGACACTATTCAAGTGGATATTATTCAGGTATTTGAAGACTACATCAAAATAGCTCCTGAATCGCTTAGCGATGACCTAAAGCTCCTTGTGACTGAAATGAAATCCCGAAGCGTTGAGCTGGGCCTACGAAACTTTGCAGACCGACTTGGGTTGCCAGAGATACGCCAAATGGTTAGCGCAGTCATCGGTATATATCACGGACAAAACCAAACTACCGCACTGCTCACGCTTTCCCGAGAAGTCGATACTATGGCACGGGAACATCAGCAGAGAGAACTCAACAAGCAACCGGGGCGTATTAAGTTAGCTACAATTCCAATAATGGCAGTAGCCATTATAACGCTCTTATATGTACTTATAATGCACGTTTACTTAACGTCAAACGGAATATTTTAATTTTGGAGGAATTTATCGTGTTAGTAAAAATTCAAAAAGCAATGGTCTCTCTTAAGGTCTTGGGGCGTGATGAGCGTGGCGATGCGGGAACTAACTGGCTAATCGGAATCGCTATAGCCGTAGTAATTGGGGCAATTGTATTATCTCTTGCCAGTCCTACAATCCGTGCTTGATGGCTATCAGTAGGTGAAAAGTTCACAGAAATGATGGGAATAACCTAAAATGAAAAGGTTTAAGCGTCAACTTATATGTGACCAGCGAGGCGAAATAATTGTAGATACCCTTGTAATGCTCATAGTCAGTGTCGTCATTTTGATGACACTGATTGAGTTTCTAGGGGTTTTTATGACCTTTCAAAACGTAAACTTTATTGGAAAACGGCTTGCTAGAGCGGTAGAAGTTTCTGGCTCGGTTCAAGGGCTTGATACCACATTTGACGAACTGTGTGATAAAACGAAAATGGCAGGAGATATTGATTACCAGATTCAAGCATCGTATTGTGATAGCGGTAACCGCAGGATTCAGCTCCGAGATACGTTTACGCTCACAGTAAGTTATACCTACTATCTCAACATTTTTACGCCAGATTTTGCTCCACCGTTACGCTTAACCTTTCCGCTGACATCTCGTGTTATTGGTATGAGTGAGGTGTTTTACAAGGAATGAAACTGGTAAAAGACCAACATGGAGAAATTGCTGTTTACTTGCTTGTAGCAATAATGGTGCTTACAATGATATTTGCACTTATAACTGAATACCTGCGTGTACATACCCTTATAGACCAAGTAGAGGCACAGCTTACGCAAGCGGCAAATGTTTCGCTTGAGGACGCTATGCGGGATAGCTACAGAGCAGACGGCATCGGACAAATAAGCACCGAAATCATTCTTGCAAGCATGGATAACTACATGAAAAACGTTATGGTGATATCTAATATGGCACATCTTTCGGTCAAAGGGAACACTATTTACAGAATTTCAAATTTAGATATTGATACTACGGAAGCGCCGCCTGCTGTGGTAATTGCTTGTACGCTTGAAATCCCAAGCATGTTTACATTTTTCAGCGAACTAAGTGTACCGATAAAAGTTTCAAGTCGAAACAGGCGGCTTGATTAAGGAGTGAGAAGTTTGGATTTTTTTGCAATAGCGTTCCTCATTCCTGCCAGTATCCGTGATGCTAAGTCTAGGCAAATACCAAACTGGGTTTCTATTGGGATACTTGTACTTGCGTTTACAAAAGCAATTGTTATCTCTGGAGCTTGGAAACACTGTTTGATAGGGCTTGCCTTAGCCTCGGTAGTAATGCTGCCAATTTATTTTCTGCGAAGAAAGAATAACACATCCCTCGGGGGAGGAGACGTTAAGCTAATTATAGCGTTAGGAGCATATTTAGGCTCGTTGATGCTCATGTGGGTGCTGTTTATAGCTGCTGTGTTTGGTCTAATTTATGTTTTTATGACAAAGCAAAAAAGTGTACCGTTTGCACCGTTTTTATCCGCTGGGTATCTAATGGTAATGCTTTTGCGGATAGTAATAATAATTTAAGGGAGTAAAAACAATATGATGATATTAAAAGGAAATTTGGCTAGAGAGCCTGAATTGCGCTATGTAGGCACAGAGAGGATGGCGTTGGTAAGCGGTACAATCTTTGCATACCGTGGTAAAACGTTGCAAGGCGATACATTGAGCGATGTGCCAGTTCCATTTTCAGCATGGGGCAGTCAAGCGCATTTCATTATGAATAATTACAAGAAGGGCGAAAAAATAAATGTCGTCGGCGACTTGCAACTTGATACATACGACAAAGATGGTGTGAGTATACAGAAACTGTGCTGTGTGGTTAAAGCTGTGTTGGATGATGATACTCAAAAGCTACTTTTTTCTGATGTCATGACATATTGCAGAATGGCAAATGAAGCGAATCTGGAAATACCGGATCGCTTGAATCTGACGCCGTCAGCTGATGCTGAATCTGGGCAGTCTGATGACAGCTACTATGCGCCCATTGAAGGAGAATGTTAGCCGTTTTCGTGATGCACCAGACATGTTTCCATGACGTGGAAGTTTAAAGTTTAGCAGTCTAGACTTCCAGACGTCTTGACGTCTGGAAGTCTTAATGTCTAGCAGTCCATATAATTGTAACGAAATAATAACTTGAAATGAATTTTGCGTTGACTAGCATACTGTTTTGCGATATAATCAGGACATAATGTTACATTTTTATAGTGAGGTTGAATCTTAATGACAGATAGAAATGAGAAAATAATTCGTAATGTAAAGGCATGTTTAGCAATTGAAGGTCTTCATTTGACTGAAGAAGATATAGAAAACTGCCAAAATATTGTTTGCGGAAAAGTAACTGCTGATGAGCTTGTTCAGAAATGTATTCAAGATTCATTAAAGTATCATGGATAGCGTATATTGTTATCCGAACTCAGACGTTTTGATTAATAAGTTAAATATTACAAATGAAGCAGACTTAAAGTATCTTGAAAGAAAAATTACAGCATTTAGAAAAACAGAAATTTTGAGCGACGCAATTGTTCCATCCAAGTTTGATTTTGCATATCTCAAAAAAATACACAAAAAACTTTTTGGCGATATTTACGATTGGGCAGGTCAAACGAGAATTGGCAATATTGGCAAAGGCGGAAGTGTATTCTGCGTAGATACATATATTGACGGCTATGCTAAGACCATTTTTGATGAGTTAAAGAAAGACGGGTATCTACAGGGGTTGAAGAAGCCTGAGCTTGTTGACAAGCTTGCATTTTATTTTAGCGAAACAAATACGTTGCACCCATTTAGAGAGGGCAACGGAAGA
>JAVBKA010000070.1:0-20660 GCA_031546715.1 Oscillospiraceae bacterium
TATAAACACCGTATGCTTGTAAAAGTGCTTAAATCTAAGGATTTCTATATAGTTTGTCTTTGTAGCAACACTATAGTCTCTACATGCCCCGTCCTAGGAAACATATCCGCCACAGTCAACCGCACTACGCTATACCCTCCACCGCAAAACAATCGCACATCCCGCGCCAGGGTTGCGGGGTCGCAGCTTATATACACTACGCGCTGAGGTGTCAGCTTCAATACTGTTTCAACGGCTTCGGGGGATAGCCCTTTTCTCGGCGGGTCTACAAACACCACTTCTGGGTGTACACCCTTGTACATTGCGGCGTCGCCGCAGTGGAAGGAGACGTTGGAAACGCCGTGTTTCTCCGCGGCTGCTTTTGCGTCGGCTATTGCCTCGGGGACTACCTCAACTCCAATTATTTTACTGTCAGGGCGCATAGCACCAACGCATAGAGTGAGTGTTCCTGCGCCGCAGTACAAGTCCAGCGCGGTGGAAAAGCTGCCTGCGTATTCGATAGCTCGCTCATATACTTTCTGGGCAATTGGTTTATTTATTTGATAAAAGCTCATGGGGGAGATTTCAAAGCTCAGTTCCGCACTGCCCACTCGCAAAACGTCCTCAACGGTGCCCTTGCCCCACAAAACTGTCTGATTACCTGACAGTATAACGTTTCCAGTGGTTTCGTTTCTATCCCAAACAATGCCGACTAAGTCCGCAACCTCACGGCGCAGAATATCAATCAGAGATTGTACATTTTTGTCAGGTTTAGCAGAGGATATGACACATGCCAGCACGCCGCCTTCGCCGTTTCGGGCGAAAATATGCCTTATATGACGGCAGTTAGTAAGCTGAACCCACTCCCGAACCCCTCGCATTAAGCCGTTAGCGGAGGTTTTTTGAAGCAGACAGGTATCGATGGGGATAATATCATGGCTGCGCTCACGATAAAATCCTGTTACCGCCTTACCTTCCGAGAATCCCACTGGAAAAGCCGCTTTGTTTCGATAATTGTGGACAGATAATGGTTCTGCTATCATTTCGTCAATGGTAACGTCGCTTAAAAAGTCTGCGCCTGCTATACGGTTAAAGGCTTGGATTACTCTGTCTGATTTCTGCCAAAGCTCCTCCTGATAGGTCATGTGCTGAAAGTCGCACCCTCCACACATGGGAAACGCTGGACAGGGGGAGGGGATTCTATATGGAGATGGGGTTATGAGCTTCGCAATTTTCGCATATCCGATATTGCCGCTTAGCTTTAAGACGAGAAACTCCGCCTTGTCGCCGCGAACCCCTCCGCGCACAAAAAAGACTCGACCATTCGAGCCTTTTTCTGTATCGCCGTCAAATCTGGTGACACCCATGCCGTCATGGGTGTAGCCGGTGATTTCGCCGGTAAAAACTGAGTTTTTATCTATCATGGTAGCTTAAAAACGGAGTCAATTTTATCCCATGTAACCAAAACTCTTATTGGACCGATTGAATACGGAGCTAGTGAAAATTCGTCATAATAAAGGGTAATGCCAAGAGGGGTTACACAAAAGGCGTTGAAGGGGAAAAGCTCCTCGGCTGAGGTAAGAGCGTCATCATAAAAATCCTCTTTGCGCTCGTTTATATACTCCTTAACAACCCCTAACAGCACTGGGAAATAGTCTTCACGAGGGACAGTGAAGAAATCGTCCAAGGTAAGGTATTTACCGTCTAACAGGCGAAAATTCTCGCAAAAAAGAGCTGTTTCAGGGTGAATACCGCCATAGTCAACACTTTTTTGACGCATTAGGCTTACAAACCCACCTGCATTACATTCAATAGAGAAATCCATACCTACAGAAACAGATTGACCGTCCTCTTTAGCCTGTTTGCTGAGGTTTTCACAGTCCTTCTTAAAATCTGTAAGGAAATTGGAATAGTAGCTTTCCATTTCGCCCTTGGCTTCGGTAAACTTAGGAACTCTAATGCTGGCGTCAAGGATTTGGTCTGAGCCGCTGGTATAGGTGTTTGTCCAAGACGTTTCAGAAATTGAAATTGGGTTTGGGTCCCATTGCTTCATAGATGGTGACGGCGAAATTGTCGGAACATCAGAAGCGGATGGATTATTACCGCTAACGGTTGGCTCGACACTGCCTGACGGTGTCATACTGACCGAGGAGGAGGGGCTTTCCGTCTGGGTATCGCTGGGAGATACTAAGCCTGAGGGTGATGGGCTTTTGGTACAGGACACAAGTATAAACAACGCTGTAACCGCTATAACAACTAAGAATGCACCTCTAAATTTTTTCAAAGCTGACTCTCCTTCCGTTAAACCTGCTTACGGCAGAAAATCCGACCTGTTTCAACAGTTCAAAGCCGCTGGAAATGCTTTTTCCAACTGTTTCAAAGGTGTGAGCGTCCGTGCCGACTGTAATGATTTCCCCGCCGCACTCCTTGTACCATTTGAGCTGTTCAAGGGCTGGCATTGTGTTTTTCCATGCCGTATTCAGTCCTGATACGTTTAATTCTATGCCCTTGCCGAGACTGATAAGCTTTCTAAAAATTGCCCTGATATGTTCTTCATATGTCGCAATGTCTATTTTCAGTCCTTCACGACCGCACATATACCTCAATGGGTAGGTTAAATGACCTAAAACGTCAAACTCTGTTTCGGTAAACGACAAAAGCTCTTCCCAATATTTTTCAAGAAGCTTATGCGCTTCGGTTTCGTCAGTGTACTTCATGTAAAAAAAGTCCTGCTCACCCTTCATAATATGCAACGAGCCGATAATAAAGTCAAAACGGTGCTTTGAAAGGATTTCTCTATAATTTTCGGGATTTTGACAGGATTCGCCTGCTTCGATGCCGAACAACAAGGAAATCCCCTTCACCTGCTCTTTTGCTGACTGGTAGGCGTTATAACAGCCCTCAATGTCAAGCACGGCGGACTTTCCGCTAACAAAATCACAGTGGTCGGTGAAGCAAAGCTCTGAAATACCCCGCTCCCTTGCGGCTTCTGCCATTTGTACCAGAGTATGCGTTCCGTCAAAGGAAAATTTGGTATGAGTATGATAGTCTAAAAGAAACATATGTCATCCTTTATGTAGCCACAATTTTAGGGCTTCTCATTATCACGCTCCCTTAACCCTGTCGCTCCTGCACCCAGCAATGCCGTGGAAGGCCTTGCTGAGTGCCTGCGCTTTTCGTGAAAATATGCAAGCATACTCATATGCAAGCATACTCATACGCAAGCATATTTTCACTACCGGGTTAATCCGCGCTTACTTTAATATATTGGCCAAGTTTCAAACCAACGAAGAATATGCTTTGGATACCATTCGATAACAGGATATCCAGACAGAACAGGCCAGAACATAATAAATAGTAGCATGGCGATAGCTGTGAAAATTATTATGTGTTTTTTAAACTCAGCAGACCGTCCATGTGCCTCCCCGCGTTCAAGGAAGGTGTCGAAAACAAAGCCTATTGCAAGGCATAGGAAAATCACAGAGGGGAAATAGTGATAAGAGAAGGTAATGCGGGAGATTGCAAACCAAGGTACCAGCTGAGATAAGAAGCCCACGAAAATAAACAGTGCGATATGAGCCTTTCTGTAGAAAAACATTCCGACACAGCTCAGCATGGCAAGAAGTCCCGCCCAAGCGACTAACGGACTTGTAAAGGTGGAGTTTGTGGACATCATATTGTCAAAGCCGCTGGAATAATAGTACACAGGTCGAATGTCGAAAAGCCACTGATACCACCGTGAGGAGAAGGAGTGAGTTGAGCCGACAACGCTCTTAGCGTGATAGTTATACATACTGCCTTGATTTCCGTAAAACTCTTTCCACAACGAGCTAAAGGTAAGCTCACTACCATTGCCGGTTACGTATGGAATATAGGTGATTACATATATGATGCCTGGCACTATAATAAATGTAATCAGAGACAGCAATAGGGTTTTGAATAAGAACATACCGAAGGCGTAATGCGGCTTTTTGTCCTCTTTCAATGCCGCAGTATGTTTCGCTCTGAGAACCAGATAAAGAACATACATTGCCAGCAGACCAAAGCCTGCATATGCGCAGTTCCACTTTGTTGCAAAGCCTAGACCAAAGGACAGACCTGTCATTGCCAGAGAGAAAGCGGTGTCCTTAAATCGGGCTTCATAGCCGGAGGTGATGTAGCGGAACATAAATAGGTACATTAATATTACGAAGAAAACGGCGTATACGTCAATGGTGGAAATGCGGGTCTGGACAAAGTGCATAAAGTCAAAGGCAAAAATCAAGGTTGTGCATACTGCGACAATTGTTTTGCCGAACATGTTTTTAACCAGCAAATAGAAGAACGGCAGCATTAAAATGCCGAAAAGCGCAGGGAAAAAGCGGTAGCCAAAAGGCGTCATGCCGAACATATCTATGCCGACGGCGGTAATCAGCTTACCTAACGGAGGGTGGGTGGTTTCGTAGGGCACTCTAACGCCCCAGCGAGAACGCGGTTCTGCTCCGTCAATAAACTGCTTAGCGGTATAGGCGTGATATATCTCGTCAAAAATCGTTGAGTTCATAATGGAGCGTCGAACAGGCACAAGCGCTGCTTCATCAAACAGTCCAAGTACTTCGGGGTTGACAGGGAGCATGTCCGACACAGAAAGTGGAGTGGTGGTGTATTTCATGGTCTGGGGGTCAATAATCGCCTTTCCGCCGTCAACACTCTTGAAAAGCCTTAGCTCCAATAGTTGCATGGGGAGCTGTAAGGGTGTAATGCGGATGTATTTAGTGGGCAGACTTTCCTTCTCAAGCTCGGCGTTTACCCATCTGAAGGTGTTTGAGTATGAATGAGTCATATAGGTCTGCTTGCGCCATGAAACGCCGTCCTCAGAAAACTCCAGCGTATAGCCGTCAACCTTCTTTTCCTCGCCGGCTGAATCCTTAACCTTTTTCTCCGACCATCCAAGTCCGGGGAAATAAAACATTTCAGCAATATTAGTCGGCTCACTAAGCTCAAGGGTAATTGAGCTTTTTTCAGAGTTGAATATCAACGGACTTTGGGGTGCCTTGGTGTCGCCTAGATAGATAAACTGAATGACTGCATAGACAAGAGTGATAATAATCAGCGGGGCAATGTCTTTTTTCTCAAAGGGATAGCGTTTTAGGATAAATGGCTTAGAACCCTGACTATGCATCGGTATCCACTCAAGTGTACCCTTTTCAGGCAGTTGCGCCTTCCAATATCTTATAAAAAATAAAATAATGTATGAAACAAGGGCAATAGGAAAAATGTATACTATATAGCTATCCAGAAATTGCAGCACCTTTTCCATTAGTCACCTACTTTCGCTTTTCAAAAAATCCTTTTGGCTTGGTTTTTTCGTCGAGAGATTCTGCAAATTGCTCTAAAATCTCTTTTTGCCGTTTAGTCAGACCCTTGGGAACGTCAACTGTAATGTGAATAAACTGGTCGCCTCTTTGCTTGCTGTTAAGTGCGGGTATACCCTTGCCCTTAATGCGGAAAACTGTGCCGGGCTGTGTGCCTTCGGGGACGGTGTACTTAATTCGTCCGTCAAGAGTGGGAACTTCTAACTCTGCGCCTAATGCCGCCTGAGCAAAGGAAATAGTACAGTCGCTGTGAACGCTTGTACCTTCGCGGACAAATAGCGGATGAGGGCGGACGGAAACCGTCACCAACAGGTCGCCCGCAGGGCCGCCGTTTTGACCGACACTGCCTTGACCTCTGAGTGATACCGTCTGCGAATCGTCGATTCCAGCGGGAACTTTAACAGTTATGCCCACCTTGTTTCGGTTAATTCCTGTGCCCTTACACACAGAGCATGGGTTTTTAATGGTTTTACCCCGCCCACTGCACTTAGCACAAGCACCTGTTGAGGAGAACATTCCCAGCGGTGTGCGGGTTTGGGTTCTAACCTGACCCTTGCCGCCGCAGTCTCGGCAGATTTCAACGTCTGCGGAGCTTTCAGCACCCTTGCCGGAGCATTTATCGCAGCTTTCGGTTCTATTAATCAAAAGCTCCTTTTCACAGCCAAAGGCAGCTTCCTCAAAGGATAATATTAATGTAGTGCGAATATTTTCGCCCTTGCGGGGCGCACTTGCTGAGCTGCTGCCGCCAAAGCCGCCGCCGCCGAAAAAGCTTTCAAATATGCTACCAAGGTCAACTCCGCCGTCAAACCCGCCGCCAAAGCCACCCTGACCAAAGTTAGGGTCAACACCTGCGTGACCGTATTGGTCGTATCTGACCTTTTTGTCAGAGTCAGACAAAACTTCGTAGGCTTCGTTAGCCTCTTTAAAGCGTTTTTCCGCGTTTTTATCACCAGGATTAAGGTCTGGATGGCATTCCTTAGCAAGCTTTCTATAAGCCTTCTTTAGCTCATCGTCACTGGCGCTCTTGGGAACGCCAAGTATCTCGTAATAATCTCTTTTGGTCTCCGCCATTATATCTGCCTCCACTGCGTTTATGTTATAAATATGTCTAGTAAAGCTTACCTCGCTTGACTAAGAAAAACAGTAAGTATACATTAATCTTCGATACTCCTGTAAATCCGTATTTTAACATAGGGTAAAATACATTGCAAGGGTTTTGCCTTTATCTGTGTCTGATATGAGCTGAAAATGGGCAAAGATTCATAGAATATTCATAAATCATAAGCTGTTTAACCAGATTTTGCGAAAATAATTAAGGACACTCGCAATATATAATATAATAGTAACAAAAAATTGCTATAGGGCTTGCAGAATAATCAAATGCGCTATATACTATCGTTGTATGGGTAGAGAATTAGAAAACAATGACGCTAGATAGGGAGACATTTATTTGAAAAAATTAATACGCTTTTTTGCCATGTGGTTTACTGTTTTGCTGTTGTTTAATCTAATCTCAATTCCCGCATTCGCAACAGATTCAGCCGCTAAGGTGCTGCGGTTTTCCATATCAAACGAATCTCCGATATACACTGAGCGCATTCTGTTTCAGGCGGCAAAACGAATTGGCTATACTGCGACCTTCGACGTATCAGGCATGACCACCGCCACAGGTCTTGCAAATTCAGGTGAAAAAGACGGGCTTGCCGAGCAGTTTTCAAGTATTTCTGAAAAGTACCCAAATCTGGTAAGGGTGGATTCGGTAATTAACGGTATTTCCTTTGCCGCATACACGTATTATGATACAAAGCTGGTTATTAGTACCTGGGAGGACTTTTCAGGATTAAAGGTTGGCTCAGTGTACGAAAAGCTTTACGTTGACAGTCATTTGCCCAAGGACGCTATTTCAGTAAAAAAAGGCAATTTTTCCGCCCTTATTCAGGCACTGAAAAATCGTGAATGCGAAGTCATTGTAATGAGTAATAACATGTATGACAATACAAATCACGAAAACATAGGCTTAAAAAATATTGGTATCATAGAAGCAGACGATTCGTATCCTTTTTTGCATTCTAAGAATGCCGCGCTTGTCCCTCTGCTTAAGAAGGCGATGGACACTATGAAGGCTGACGGAACTATTGACAAAATTATTAATAATCAATTTTTTCTTAGCGGGGAGATGGACGTTCTTCTGCTTAGCTCATACTCCACTGAATCACTTTTAGAAAGAGAAGAAGTGACAGGCATAACCTCGGTTTTGAATACAAAAAGAGACGTTAACGCTCACGTTTTTTCCCTTAATTCCCGCCGTATTATAGACGACGCTAGCAGAGATGCGGTTGCGCAGAAGTCCTTGCGGGCATCCTTGCTGACCATTGACTTTGACGCCGTCATTGTTACGGACAATGTGGCTTTGGACTTTATTAACCGATATCATTATATTCTTTTTCCGGGAAAGCCTGTAGTGTTCTGCGGCGTCCAAGGATACAATGATGATATGGTTACCACAATTCCCAAAAACCTACTGGCAGGCGTCACCGAAGAGGTTTCCGCTTTGGAAACTGTGAAGGTCATACTTGAGCTGAAACCTGAAATTAAGGTAATTTTTGTCATAAATGATTACAGCTATTCTGGACAGCTTACCAAAAATATTATTGCTTCACAGCTTGAGGAGCTGAAGGATAGAGTAAACGTAGTTTATAATGAAAATGTGTCCCACTCTGAGCTTAACGGTATTCTCACAAAGCTGCCTGAAAACTCCGCAATTCTTATGGGAACGTATTATCTTGACAGCAATAATGTCTATTTAGCGCAGGATATGCTGCAGGACGACATTTTTACCGATGTAAAATTTCCTGTTTTCGGGCTGTTTGCAGGAAGTGTTAGTGACATTTTCAATCAGGTTGGCGGAAAGTATTCAGTACCCATAGGGCAGGGTCGGGAAGCGGGCAGAATAGCTTCGCAAATTTTAACAGGTATACCTCCCAGCTCCCTTGGAATTAAAAAGGGTTTTCCCGAGAACCAGTGGATTTTTGACCAGTACTTGATTAACAAGTTTTCTATAGCAAAAAACTTTCTCCCCTTTGGCAGCATTATTGTAAACGACAATCTTCCCTTGATTGAGCTGAGTGCCCAGTCCTTTACCATAATATTGGGTGTTTGCATAATACTTTTAGCGGCAATTGTTATGCTGGTATTTTTAACGGTCAATATAAGAAGGCAAAACCGTAAGAACAAGCTACACCTAGAGGAGCTAGAACGCGTCAGGGAAGAACAGCTAAATGCTCAAAAGGAGCTTGAACGGGCGCAATTTGAGTTAGGCAAGGTAATCGAGCTTGCGCCAGTGCCAATATTTATTATTTCGCCTGAGAATTTTAAAGTAGTTTTCGCAAACAAGGCCACGGCTCTTTTTTATGACCTTGATTCAGTTGAAAACCTATTGAATATGAGCCTTGATAAATTAAACGACGAATACCAACCCGACGGCAGACGGTCGGCGGATGTTCGCAGAATGGGCTTTGAAAAGGCCATGTCCTCTTACGAGCCGTACTCATGGGAGTTTCATTACAGAACACCAAAAAACCGTGAGCTGACGGCTGTTATCACCGCAAACCACATTACCTATAACGGTAAGCCCTGCCTCGTTGCCACTATGATTGACGCTACCTTGGAGCATGAGCGCACACAAATGCTTATTAATGCCGCCGAGCGGGAAAAGGAAGCCAATCAGCTAAAAAGCCGCTTCTTAGCAAATATGAGCCATGAAATCCGTACCCCAATGAATGCGATTATCGGCTTATCAGAACTTGCGCTAAAGCGTTTCCCCGAGCCTGCCGTCCGTGATACCTTTGACAAGATTAACCGCTCCTCAAGCTATCTACTAGCAATTGTCAACGATATTCTGGATTTCTCCAAAATCGAAGCTGAAAAGCTGGACATTACTCTAAGCGATTTTGATTTAGAGGAAACTATTTCCAATGCAATGCTTATCGGCAAGGAAAAAATCGGTGAGAAAAACATTGAGCTTAAGCTCAGCGTCAAACCGGGGACACCCTTTCACGTTGTGGGCGATAAGTCCCGCATATGGCAGGTGCTTAAAAATATTCTTGACAATGCCGCCAAATACACAACAAGAGGCAACATTACCTTAGAGGTTGACGCTAAGCAGACCAAGGACGAAAACGTATTTTTCTACATTTTTAAGGTTACAGATACAGGCATCGGAATGAACCCTGAACAGCTCGAGCGGTTATATGTACCCTTTCAGCAGTTTAATAATGAAGCCTCTACCTTGGGTACAGGCACGGGTCTTGGAATGTCAATAACTAAAAATCTCGTGGGATTGCTTGGCGGTGATATTTCTGTTTCAAGTAAAATGAACGTCGGAACAATTTTTACGGTGACATTACCCTTGGAAAAATCTAAAAAAGAGATTATGCCGTCATCCGAGGGAAGCGTTATTGAAATGGCAAAGGTATTTCCAAAGGCAAAGGTTCTGCTTTGCGACGACAACAAGCTCAACTGCGAAGTTGCGTCAGGCATATTTGAGTTCTTTGAAATATCCCCAATTGTGACGTATAACGGTCGGGAAGCTCTTGATTATCTTGATAAGCAAGAATTTGACATTGTTTTTATGGACATTCTTATGCCCGTTATGGACGGACACGAAGCCGCAAGAGCAATCAGAGCAAGCGATAAACCATATTCAGATGTGCCGATTATAGCTATGACCGCCCATGTTATGCAGGAGGAAGTCTTACAGTGCAAGCAGGACGGCATGAACGACCATATCGGAAAGCCCATCAACGCATCGAAAATTTACAGTGTTCTTGAGCACTATTTACCCACAGCACTTCACGAGGTAAGCAAGAGTTATTCAAGCGTCATCACTCCGAACCCAACTCTCGAGGCTGACAATATAATAAAAAGTGAGGAAGTGAATAAACACATGTCATCATCGGACACAGAAATTATAAATGCTCCCACCGCACAAAAACAATATGACCATTCCGCACTAGTTAATCTTGATGAAGGTATCAACCGTTTTATGGGAAAGAAACCACGGTACTATTCTTCACTCAAAAAATTCTTAACCTCCCTTGAAACTCCGTTTCTTCCCTTTGAAAACGCTGTGAACCCTGAAACCAGAAAGCAATTTCACAATGAGCTGCACTCTCTTAAGGGCGTTGCGGGAAATCTTAGCGTAACTGCGGTGTATCAAGCGGCGGTGAGCCTTGAGAAAACCGTACTGGCTGACGCCCCAAGTCTTGAGCTGTACAATGCTCTTATTGATGTTATACTTGCTACTAAGAGTTATATATCCGAGCTAAATTACGAAGAGTAGAATAATTTTTTGCATTTGGCTATTGCATAATTATAAAGCTTATGTTATATTTATGCAATAGTCTTATGTATAATCAGAAAGAGGGATTGCTTCATGAAAACAGTTAAAAAGGCAGTGCTTGCGTACTCAGGAGGGCTTGACACCTCCATTATTATCCCATGGCTTAAGGAAAACTACGACTGTGAGGTCATTGCCGTTGCCGCTGACGTTGGTCAAGGCAAAGAGCTTGACGGACTTATTGAAAAAGCCATAAAAACTGGCGCATCTAAGTGCTTTGTTGAGGATTTGACCGAGGAATTCGTTGACGATTACATATTCCCAACCCTAAAGGCAGGCGCAGTTTATGAGGGCGAATACTTGCTTGGAACATCCTTTGCCCGTCCTGTTATAGCAAAGCGCATTGTTGAAATAGCTCTCCGCGAAGGAGCAGACGCCATAGTCCACGGCTGCACAGGCAAGGGTAACGACCAAGTGCGCTTTGAGCTTGCAATTAAAGCATTTGCACCACATATGACCATAATAGCCCCTTGGCGCGAGTGGGACTTAAAGAGCCGTGATGATGAAATCGATTATGCAGAAGCACGAAACATTCCGCTGAGTATAAATCGCGAAACAAATTACTCCAAGGATATGAATATTTGGCATCTTTCCCATGAAGGACTGGACTTGGAAGACCCAGCAAACGCTCCTATGTATGACAAAATTCTGGAGCTTGGCGTATCCCCCGAAAAAGCTCCCGACGTTGCCGAGACAGTCACAATCGGCTTTGAAAAGGGCGTACCAGTTTCGATTAACGGCGTTAAAACAAGTAGCGTGGAATTGCTGACTAAGCTCAACACCTTGGGCGGCAAGCACGGTATCGGTTTGGTGGATATGGTGGAGAACCGTCTGGTGGGAATGAAATCCCGCGGCGTGTACGAAACCCCCGGTGGCGCAATTTTGTACAAGGCTCATAGTATGCTGGAGCAGCTCACTCTTGACCGTGACACACAGCACATGAAGGCTCAACTTGCCATCCGTTTTTCCGAGCTTGTGTATAACGGACAATGGTTTACCCCTTTACGGGAAGCCCTGTCCGCCTTTGTGGACAAAACTCAGGAAACCTGCACAGGAGAAGTCAGCCTAAAGCTATACAAGGGCAACCTCATCGGCAATGGTATGAAATCTCCGAACTCGCTGTATGATGTTGAGCTTGCATCCTTCGGCGAAAGCACGTATAATCAGAAGGACTCAGAAGGCTTTATAAACCTCTTCGGGCTGCCGATTACCGTGGGCGCACTTAAGAAACTGCAAAAATAATAAAATTGATGGGTGATTTAAAAGTGAGTAATGCTAAAGAATCAATAGTCGCAAATCCAGCACCGCTAGGACTTTTAGGATTCGGAATGACAACAGTTATGCTAAACCTCCACAATGCGGATATTATTCCGCTTTCAATCATGATTGTCGCAATGGGCTTTGCCTTAGGCGGAGCGGCTCAAATTATTGCGGGCATTATGGAATTTATGAAGGGCAACACCTTCGGCGCAACCGCCTTTACAGCCTACGGCTTCTTCTGGTGGTCACTAATCGTTATCTGGGGCAATCCGCTGAAGGATGGCGGCATGGCATCGGCAGATAAGCAGTCCATGGGCTTTTACTTGGCAATTTGGGGCGTTTTCACTTTGTTTATGTTCATCGGAACCCTTAAGCATAACCGTGCCTCTCAGGTTGTCTTTGGAACGCTGACCCTTTTATTCTTTTTACTTGCCATCGGCGACTTTACAGGAAACGAAACCATTACCCATGTCGCAGGTTGGGTAGGTCTATTTTGCGGCGCATCCGCGATTTACAATTCTATGGGACAAATACTCAATCACGAGTTTAAAAAGACTGTGCTGCCGCTAGGTTAATGCGTATGCATTTACCTAGCGCAAGATACAGCAAAGGAGAACTGCATGAAGCTCTGGTCAGGTCGCTTTTCCAAGGAAACTGACGAAGCTGTCAACGATTTTAACAGCTCCATCCATTTTGACAGCCGCATGTTTTCAGAGGACATTAAAGGCAGCATAGCACATGCCTCAATGCTTGGTGCCGTCGGTATTATTGACACCGCCGAGGCTGAAAAAATCGTTGCCTGTCTGGAAGTTCTGCTTGAGGACATTAAAGCAGGGACAGTGCAGTTTTCAAGCTCTGCCGAGGATATCCACATGAACGTGGAAACTCTTTTGACCCAACGTCTTGGCGAAACGGGAAAACGACTGCACACCGCCCGAAGCCGCAACGACCAAGTGGCGTTGGACTTTAGAATGTACACAAAGAACAGTATAATAAGCATCCGGACGGATATCGCCCGCTTTGTGGATGTTCTGGCGGATTTAGCCGAAGAGCATTTGCATACCATAATGCCTGGGTACACCCACTTACAGCGGGCGCAGCCCATTACTCTGGGACATCACTTGTGCGCATGGTCATGTATGCTTTTAAGAGATATCTCAAGACTGTCGGACTGTCTTAAGCGTATGGACGAAATGCCGCTAGGCTCAGGGGCATTAGCGGGTACAACCTTTCCCATTGATAGAGACGCTGTCCGAAAAGACCTAGGGTTTGCAAGGCTTACCCAAAACAGTCTGGACGCTGTGGCAGACCGTGACTTCGCCGTGGAGCTTTTGTCCTGCCTGTCCTTACATATGGCGCACCTCTCCCGAATGTCTGAGGAGATTATTCTATGGACGACTGCAGAGTTTGGCTTTGCGGAGCTTGACGACGCTTACAGCACAGGCTCCTCAATTATGCCGCAAAAGAAAAACCCCGACGTAGCTGAGCTTGTGCGAGGGAAAACAGGGCGTGTTTACGGCGACCTGACCGCTCTGCTCACCGTTATAAAGGGTCTCCCCCTTGCCTATAACAAGGACTTGCAGGAGGACAAGGAAGCGTTGTTTGACGCTGTGGATACCGTGAAGCTGTGCCTTTCCGTTATGCCGAACATGATTAAGACACTGACCTTTAAGCCTGCCGTTATGCGAGACGCCGCCTCCAAGGGCTTTCTCAACGCCACTGACCTTGCGGATTATCTCGTCAGAAAATCCATGCCCTTCCGTGAGGCATATACCGTTTCTGGTAAGCTCGTCCGACTGTGCATTGAAACAGGCTATACCTTGGAAACACTGCCACTGGAAGTTTATCAGCTTCATTGTGAGTTGTTTACCAAGGATGTCTACGAAGCAATTTCCCTTGAAACCTGCGTTAATGAGCGAAAAAGCATAGGAGGACCTTCTCCTGAGCGTGTTTTAGAACAAATTGCATATATCCGAAGGGAGAAAACACTTCTTGAAAATATTTATTGACGGCCGTGAAGGCACGACAGGTCTTGAGCTTGAGGAACGGCTGTCAAGGCTGCCCTCGACGGAGCTTCTTGATATAGCCCCCGAGTTTCGTAAGGACGCTGACGCACGAAGGGCGATGTACGCCAAAGCTGACGCTGTGTTTTTATGTCTGCCTGATGTCGCCGCAAAAGAAGCCGTCACCATGGCGGAGGACTTGGACGTTGTTATAATCGACGCCTCCACCGCTCACAGAACCTCCCCAGACTGGGCGTACGGCTTTCCGGAGCTTTCCGAAGCTCACGAACAAGCCGTCAAAACCTCCAACAGAATTGCAGTCCCAGGCTGTTACCCCACGGGGTTTTGCGCCTTGGTGTACCCGCTGAGAATGAGCGGAATGATTGGTAAATCAGAGGTTCTCACCTGTAACGCCTTAAGCGGCTACAGCGGCGGCGGCAAAACCATGATTGCAAGATATGAGTGCGTTGACGCTCCAACGGATGCAAGACCCTACGGCTATTCGCTAAAGCATAAGCATGTGCCGGAAATGACAGCGGTGTGTCAACTGGATAATCCGCCCATATTTCAGCCCTGCGTTATCCCGGTGAGACAGGGGATGCTTGTAAATGTGCCTCTCGCGCTTAATTCGGAGAAATGCTGGGATATATTATCAAATTGGTATAAAAATGCTGAAAACGTCCGCGTAATGCCCTATGGCGGTGAAAGCTCCCTCGACCTTGGCGCACTTCCCATGTGCGGCTTGGCAGGGACAGACCTGCTAGAGCTTTTCGTTTTCGGCAGCGAAACTCAAACCTTACTCACTGCACGGCTTGACAACCTAGGTAAAGGCGCATCAGGCGCGGCAGTTCAAAACTTAAAGCTTAGATTCGGATTATAATAGGAGGCTAATATATGAAACAAGTATCAGGAGGATGCTGCGCGGCAAAGGGCTTCTCAGCATCAGGAATACACTGCGGCATCAGAAAAAATCAAAGCAAAAAAGACTTAGCCTTAATTTACGCCTCATGCGACTGCACCGCGGCCGCTGTATACACAACTAACCGTGTCAAGGCTGCGCCGATTTATGTTACAATGCAGCATCTTGAATCAGGAGTTGCCCGCGCAATTCTTGCAAACTCAGGCAACGCAAACGCCTGCGCCCCCAACGGTGAGGACAGTGCCAACCGCTCCTGCCGCGCCCTTGCCAAGGCTCTAAACATCAGAGAAACGGATGTAATCGTCAATTCAACAGGCGTTATCGGTGTTCCGCTAGCCGTGGAGGCTATTGAAAACGCCATTCCAAAGCTAGTTTCCATGCTCAGCCCCACAGGCAACGACGATGCGGCGGCGGCAATTATGACCACTGACCTAATTCCAAAGCAAATCGCCGTCACAGTTCAAATCGGCGGAAAAACAGTGACTGTGGGCGGAATTGCAAAGGGTAGCGGCATGATTCACCCAAATATGGGTACTATGTTTGCGTTTATAACCACCGATGTAAGCATTACCAGCGAAATGTTAAAGGCTGCATTGCAGGAATCCAACAAAATAACCTATAACCGCATCAGCGTTGACGGCGACACCTCCACCAACGACATGGCGGCGATTTTAGCCTCAGGTCTTGCAGGAAATTCCCAAATAGAGTGGAAGGACAACGACTATCGCATATTTGTAGAGGCTTTGAACTTTGTCAACGGCTATCTTGCCAAGCAAATCGCCCGTGACGGCGAAGGAGCTACAAAGCTGGTTTGCTGCCGCATTATGGGCGCGCGCAATGAAGAAAGTGCGGAACGTCTTGCAATGAGCGTCATATCATCAAGTCTTGTTAAAGCCGCAATGTTTGGCTCAGATGCCAACTGGGGACGTGTACTGTGCGCCATGGGGTACAGCAAAGCACCCTTCCGTCCTGACGCAGTGGATGTAAGCTTTCAGTCTGCCAAGGGTGAAGTGATGGTTTGCCAAGACGGCGCGGGGCTTGATTTTGACGAAGCTCTTGCGAAGGATATTCTTGGTGAAAAGGAAATCGCCATTATTATTGACTGCAAAGAGGGCGAATTTGAGGTTGAGGCGTTTGGCTGTGACCTATCCTATGATTACGTTAAAATAAACGGAGACTACAGGTCATGACAGAGTGCGACAACTCCCTTAGAGCGAGCATTCTTTCAGAGGCACTACCATATATTCAGCGTTACAATAAGCGCACAATTGTAGTAAAATACGGCGGAAACGCCATGCTTAACGAGGAACTTCGGGAGGCTGTCATATCTGACATTGTACTGCTAAACCTAGTGGGTATGCGTGTAGTGGTCGTCCATGGCGGAGGACCTGAAATAAACACCATGCTGAACAAGCTTGGCAAGGAATCGAAATTTGTTGACGGCTTGCGTTATACTGACAAGGAAACCATGGACGTAGTCCAAATGGTGCTTGCGGGCAAGGTTGGCAAGGATTTAGTGTCCTTAATCAACAACGCAGGCGGCAAGGGGATGGGTCTGTGCGGAATTGACGGCGGCATGATCACCGCAAAGCAGCTTACGGACGGAGACTATGGTCTGGTGGGAGAGATTAAAGCAGTTGACCCCCTGCCCATCAAGGTCGCTCTTGACAACGGCTTTATCCCAGTGGTCTCAACAATTGCGCAGGGCATTGACGCAAACACATCCTATAATATAAACGCAGACACCGCCGCCGCAGAAATAGCTGTCGCACTAAACGCCGCAAAGCTGATTTTACTCACGGATATTCGAGGTCTTTGCACTGACCCTAAAAATGAAGACACTCTGATTCCGCTGTTAGGCGTATCCGAAGTACCTGCCCTTATAAAATCGGGTATAATAAGCGGGGGAATGATTCCAAAAATTGACTGCTGTGTCCGTGCGATTCGCAAGGGCGTTCCCCATGTTCACATTCTGGACGGACGGATTCCACACTCCATTTTGATGGAAATGCTGACCGACAGCGGTGTCGGCAGTATGCTGACGATGTAATGGTATAGTAAACACGAAATGAAATATTAAACATGAAAAGAGGTCGCCATGGACACCATTAAGCTTCACGAAGAACATATTATTAACTCATACGCCCGCTTTCCCGTGGTTTTCACCCATGGCGAAGGCTCAACTCTGTATGACGACAAGGGCAAGTCCTATGTGGATTTCTCTGCGGGACTTGGCGTAAATTCCATAGGACACGGGAATGCTGAATGGGTTAAGGCAATCGCCGACCAAGCCGCAAAACTTGGACATTCCAGCAATTTGTACTACACTGAGCCGTCTGCTTTGTTAGCAAAGCGGTTATGCGAGCTGTCGGGGCTGTCAAAGGTTTTCTTTGCAAATTCGGGAGCAGAGGCAAACGAGGGCATGATTAAGGTTGCCCGAAAGTACAGCCACGATAAATATAACTCATCACGCAGCACAATTGTCACCCTTAACAAGTCCTTCCACGGACGGACTATCACCACTCTAGCGGCAACAGGGCAAGATAAGTTTCACGAGCATTTTTACCCTATGACAGAGGGCTTTGTTCACATAGATAAGGACGATATAGCCGCTCTTGAGAGCATGGGCGACGACGTTTGCGCCGTTATGCTGGAGATTGTCCAAGGTGAGGGCGGCGTGTATGTCTGTGACGGCGAGTTTCTCGCAGAAGTCCAGAGCATGTGTCGCCAGCGTGATTGGCTGCTGCTGATTGACGAAGTTCAGACTGGAATCGGGCGCGTCGGTACATTTTTTGGCTATCAACATTTCGGACTTTCTCCAGATGTAATCAGCTTTGCAAAGGGTATTGCGGGAGGTCTACCCCTTGGGGGAATTATTACGGCAAAATCCTGCTGTGATGTGATAACTCAGGGGCTTCATGGAACAACCTTCGGGGCGAACCCCGTTGCTTGTGCCGCCGCCCTGACGGTACTTGATATTTTGGCTGAGGTCATTCCAGAAGTGTCCGCAAAAGGTGCATATATTATTGAAAAGATTCGTGCAATGGCACTGCCGCAGGTTTGCGAGCTTCGAGGTCTTGGGTTGATGATTGGTATCGGTCTAAAGGTTGGAGAACTGCCAAGAAAGTTCGCCGAGGAGCTACTGGAAAACGGCTTGGCATGTCTTACAGCGGGAAGCGATTCACTGCGATTCCTACCACCACTGACAATCAGCTATCAAGACATTGACAAAGGACTGGAAATATTTCAAAGGACACTTGGGAGGGAAAAACCTTGAAGCATCTGCTTAAAATCAGCGACTTAAAGAAGTCGGAAATTATGACTATTCTTAATTTTGCCGACCAACTTAAGTTTAACAGAAAAATCGGAATTCACAAGGAACTGCTTAAAAACAAAACCTTGGGTATGATTTTCCGCAAATCCTCAACACGCACCCGTGTATCCTTTGAAGCGGGGATTTTCCAGCTCGGAGGTCATGCGCTGTTTCTTTCCGATGATATTCAGCTAAACCGGGGCGAACCCATATGCGACACTGCGGCAGTCCTAAGCCGCTACGTTGACGGCATTATGATTCGCACCTTTCAGCATGAAGAAGCGGAAATGCTGGCACAGTTTTCAACCGTGCCTGTTATAAACGGACTTACCGACCTCGCCCACCCCTGCCAAATTTTAGCCGACCTCGCCACAATCAGAGAGTACCACTCGACCCTAGAGGGCACAAAGGTCTGCTTCATCGGCGACGGCAACAATGTCTGCAATTCGTTGATTGCGGGCGCGGCAATAATGGGAATGCAAATCAGTGTGGCATGTCCGAAGGGTTATGAGCCTGATAAGGGCGTTATTGAATTTGCGGGAGACGCCTTGACGATAACGCAGTCGCCCGAAGAAGCCGCATATCAGGCAAACGTTGTGTATACGGACGTGTGGGCGAGCATGGGACAAGAGGTTGAAGCGGAAGCCCGCAAGGAGCTTTTTAAGAACTATCAGGTCAACACAGAGCTTTTAAAAGCAGCTTCACCAAAGGCAATTGTGCTGCACTGTCTGCCTGCGCACCGTGGCGAGGAAATATCCTCCGAGGTGCTTGAGGCTCACTATGAGGAAGTTTTAGACCAAGCGGAAAACCGTATGCATGTTCAAAAAGCTGTTATGTGTATGCTTATGAGTGATAATTTAGACGAAGAGCTGACCACAACCGCCGCCCACCCTGCCGCATCATTTTTTTCAAGAATTAAGGGATAATGTATGATTGAATTAAGCCGTGTTTATGAAGCTCAAAAATTACTTGTCGGTGTCGCCGACCGTACTGCAATTATTACCGCTGCTGGTTTAGTACCGGGTGCTGATGTGCTGATTAAAGCTGAAAACCTGCAACGCACAGGCTCTTTTAAAATCCGCGGAGCATATTTCCGTATAGCAAACCTCACGCAGGAGGAAAAAGCTCGCGGCGTTATTGCATGTTCCGCTGGTAATCACGCTCAAGGCGTGGCACTTTCTGCGGCGAAAGAGGGCATAAAATGCGTTATATGTATGCCCGAAGGTGCTTCGCTCTCCAAAATTGAGCGCACACGGTCATACGGAGCAGAGGTTGTACTTTGTCCAGGCGTTTTTGATGATGCATTTACCAAGGCTAAAGAACTTGCTCAGATTCATAACTATACCTTTGTACACCCCTTTGACGATGAAGACGTTATCACAGGTCAGGCAACAACAGGCATTGAAATCTTAGACCAAGTGGAAAATGCGGACATTGTGCTAGTGCCTGTGGGCGGCGGCGGCTTGCTTGCCGGTGTGGGCTTTGCGATAAAAAGCTTAAGACCAGAATGCCTTGTGTACGGTGTTGAGGCGGCGGGAGCGGCGTCCATGAAGCGTTCGCTAGAAGCTCGAAGCATTGTAACTCTACCGAGAGTTGCCACCATTGCAGACGGTATAGCCATTAAACGCCCCAGTGATACAACCTTCGCCCTTTGCAGACAGTACTCCGACGGTATTCTAACAGTTTCCGAAAGTGAAATATCCTCCGCAATTCTAACTCTTTTAGAGGACTACAAAATCGTCTCCGAAGGCGCAGGAGCTGTCGCCGTTGCTGCGGCGATGTACGGCAAGCTGGACATACGGGGAAAGCGTGTGGTATGTATCGTATCCGGCGGCAATGTTGACGTTAATATTATTGAGCGCATTATAGCCAGCGGCTTAATGAAAACAGGTCGTGCCGTTGAGCTGACAACCATAATCGACGATAAGCCTCGCCAACTTCGAGGGCTTTTGGATATCATATCTGAAACTGGTGCAAACATCCTCACTATTAACCATGACAGAGATGGCAAGGACGTTGAAATCGGCAAGGTTTTAGTAGAGGTAAAGCTTGAAACCAGAGGTTCGGAGCATATCGAGCAGGTTCGGTCTGCTATCGAAGCCGCAGGGTATATGGTGAAGTAAAAAAAAGACAGCCACGCAGTGTGCGTGGCTGTCTTTTTGCAAAGTGCGATGTCGCAAGGAAGGCTTACTTTAGTCAAGATCTTATAAATACAATTGCTCGTAAAACCGAATGAAGTTATGATTTTAACGGCTACTAAAAACACGTATATCTTTTTATAATTTCACTGTTGCAAGAGAACGATTGTATGGCAAAATGAGTTACAAACAAAAAAGAGCAATGCATTGCATTACTCCAATTTGCCGCTTATGATATATAAATATCTAGACAATATTATTATACCACGGCTGTCAAGTTGTTTACGGATGAAAAA
>JAVBKA010000222.1:0-9260 GCA_031546715.1 Oscillospiraceae bacterium
TTGACATATGTGACGATTTGTATCCCAAACTCCTTAATTCTTCCCAGCCCAAAATCTGCCACCTCAATTCCCGCCGCTTCCTCGTCCGTTAAAACAATGCCCGCTTTTTGTAGCCGTTGTAGTGTCAATTGCTGTTGTTGTCTATTTTCCTCTACTGTTATCATGTGTTCTCCCTCTTAAAGTAAATAAATGGTTTAATAGTAGCGACTGTCCGTAGCTTATATTATTACATATTTTTTCATAGTTTCAATATTTTTGTGTATTTTCCTTAAAAAAGTCAATTCATAGTCACCGCCTTAAGCTTTTTGATAGATTGCTTATTATTGCTTAATGTGATAGTATTTTAATACGATATACTATTTAAGAAAAGTTTCGCTCACTTGAAAGGTCGACCAAAATGAAGAAGAATAAGTTGCTTTATACCGTCATATTGTTTTCTCTGCTTTTATTGGCGCAATCCTTTATGATTATACTGTCTGTCAACGAGATGAGCGGAGATGCAAAGGTCGTCAACTATTCGGGATTAGTCAGAGGTGCAACACAACGACTGGTAAAGCTTGAGCTTTCCGGTGTACAAAGCGACCCGCTTATTGAGAAGCTGGATAAATATATTGATGGTTTATTGGGTCATAAAAACGAATTTGAGCTGCCTTACATGAAGGACGCTTTATTTCAAAATAGATTAAGCGAGCTGCAAATAGTTTGGACAGACCTTAAAAAAAATATTGAAGGCTATCGGAGCGGCACTGTTCCTGCGGCTGCTTTACTGGAATTGAGCGAAACCCACTTTGTTTTAGCTGACGATTGCGTTCACAAAGCGGAGTATTCCTCTGAAAACAAGCTGGTAAGAACCATAGTTTTGATTTTTTTGGGCATGTTTATTATTGCCGTTATTGTAATAATTGCACGGACTACCATTCTTAGACTGAAGCACGCCGAAGTCCATCAGTTAGAGATATTAGAAGCAAAAAATAATGAGCTAAGCTTAGCCATACAAAAAGCGCAGAAGGCAAACTCGGCAAAAAGCGCGTTCTTGGCGAATATGTCCCATGATATTCGCACACCGCTGAACGGCGTCATGGGAATGGCTCAAATCGCATCTTTAAACGTTAATAATCCTGCGAAAATCGGAGAATGCCTGAGAAGTATAACATTTTCGTCGAAATTCTTACTCAGCCTTATAAATAACGTTTTGGATATGGCAAAAATCGAAAACAACACCCTTGCATTATCCGAATCAGAGATTTGCCTGCCAGAGTTTATGGAAACAATCATCGGCATAACTCAACAGCAAATAAAGTCCAAAAAGCAGGTTTTCGAAGTAGTTATAACAGATGTTAAGCATGAGTATTTATTAGGCGACCCAGTGCGAATCAGCCAGATGTTTATTAATATTATATCAAACGCAATCAAGTTCACGCCTAGAAATGGAAAAATAACTATCAGCCTGAAAGAGCTCCCCGCAAACAGGGATGGTTACGCCGCACTGCAATTTAACTGCACGGATACAGGAATGGGAATGAGCGAAGAGTTCAGAAAACATATTTTTGAATCATATTCCCGTGAAAACGACTCAAAAATTGAAAAAATTGAAGGTACAGGTCTTGGAATGTCAATTGTAAAAAGCATTGTTGATGCCGTGGGCGGGAAAATCAGTGTTGAAAGTGAAAAGGGCAAAGGCACATCCTTTCACATTAACTTTGATGTAAAGATAAAACCAACGGATTTGCCAGCCCTTGATTTAGCCGCACTGAAAAACACAAAGATTCTAGTAGTTGACGATGAGGAAGAGGTATGCGAAAGCATCGTAACTATGCTTACAGAAATTGGGGTAACTGCGCATTTTGCACTTACTGGTCGGGATGCTCTTTCAAAAATACAAAAGGTAAGACAGAGCAGCAGTGACTACAGTTTTGTGATTCTGGATTGGCGCATGAATCCTATGAGCGGCTTAGATATTGTGAAGGCAATACGCAATGATTTGAATTCTGAAATACCCATAGTCATTAGCTCTGCCTATGACTGGACTGATATTGAGCAGGAAACCAAAAACCTAAACATTACAGACTACATTAGCAAGCCATTATTCAAATCCACCTTGATTTCCATAGTAACCGATCTGGTAAATAAAAAAATCCAAGCCCAGACAGGTGTTGCCGCAGTTGAGGATTCATATTTCTCGGATATGAAAATTCTCCTTGTCGAGGATAATGCGCTTAACATGGAAATTGCGTCTGAAATTCTGTCAGCCGAGGGTGTAACCATTGAATTCGCCTATGACGGCTTGGAGGCAGTGGATAAATTCAAAGCATTCCCTGAAAACTACTTTGACATTGTGTTAATGGATATTCAAATGCCTGTATTAGACGGCTATCAAGCCACAAGAAGAATACGCGAGCTCCCCAGAAGCGACGCTCAATCAGTTATAATCATGGCAATGACGGCAAACGCCTTTGATGACGATGTTGCCGCAGCAAAAGCCGCCGGCATGAACGAACACCTTTCCAAGCCCTTGGATTTCTCTCTATTGAAATCTGTTTTAAAGCGAATTATGCAAAGAAAAAACATTGCTAAAAATGATGCAAATAATGACGCTCAGAACGATAATCATGCTCCTATCACCACAGAATCCGAGCTGCTTGTTGAATTAAAAGAGCTTGGCGTGGCTGTTGACGTAGGTATAAAGAGGTTTGGCGGCAAACAGGATAGATATATTAATTGCCTTAAAAAATTTATTGACGACCCATGTTACGAGCAATTGCGCGCCGCCCTTGCCGATGGCGACATTAGCACAGCAAACACTTCCGCACATACACTAAAGGGTGTAGATGCAAACCTTGCTCTTGACAGCTTAACTGATTCCGCTACGCAAGTAAACAACGATCTCCGCGAAGGCAAATTGTCCGAAGCTCAGGTTTTGTTTAAGGATTTAAAAATAAAATATGATTTGCTGATTAGAGTACTGAAAAGCTTTGGACGTACTGAATAATACAGGTGATAACCACGCGATGCGCCTTGCAAAGATTAAGGATGAAGTAAATGTATAAATTTTTCAAGTTTCTTGCTGTAGTGTTATTTGCTGTTGTACTTATTACGCCTCATAATTTATCCCTTGCTTCCGAAGGTCAGAAAAAAGCAATAACCTTTAGCGGAGGCGACGGTTCTTCCATATATGCAGACAGAATTGCGTATTATGCGTTCAAAGAGCTAGGTTATGACTTTTCGATTATAATACAGGATATTTCTGCGGCGTCTATCTCTGCCAGTGCTGGGGTGACAGACGGCATCCTCAGCGTCGCAGAGGGTGTGGAAAACGCATATCCTAACTTAATAAAAGTTGATGAACCTATTTCAACAATAAATTATATTACATTTACGACAGAAAAAAACGGTGTTGATGTTAAAAACTGGTCCGATTTTAGCGGAAAAGCAGTGGGATTGATTAGTATCGGTCCATACACTGAACAAAAGCTCCCAAAGGACGTAATCAGAGTACGTTTTCAAGCGTTACAGGAGATTTATGCTGCACTGCTGAACGGCGATATCGACGTGGCACTTATACTGAAAACTGACGAAAGTAAGTTCCTGCCCCCCGTGGGCGTAAAGGAAAGCCTCATTTTTGACAGTATCCCAACATTTATGTATGTAAACAAGAAAAATCAGAGCTTGATTCCTGAACTGCAAAGCATGCTTCACAAAATGAACACCGAAGGCATTACTCAGAAGATACTTGACAACGAGCTTAACCACAATGATTCAAAGAAAAAAATAGTCCTTGCTATATCGTCCTACAGCAGTGACGTTTTGTGGGAACGTCAGCTCCAAGATGCGTTTCGCGCCAAATTTCAAGAGGATATCCCCGTGGAAGTCCATAACTATAGTATCAATGCCTTGAAGCTTCGGAATGATGTCTTTTACCGAAAGAGCCTGTCCAGCATTATCCGCAGGGACTTCATCAACAAGGTGCCGTCTGTGGTTATCGTATCCGATGACGAAGCTTTTGAGTTTGTGAAGGAAAATTACTATTCCACTTTTTCCGGTGCACCAGTTATTTTTTGCGCAATTAACGACTTTACCCCTGAGCGCATTGAAGGCTTTGAGGATATTTTTACAGGGGTCGCCGATAAAGCAGCCGCCACCGAGACAGTGGAGCAAATGCTGAAAATGTATCCTGACACCAATAAAATCTACGTTGTAAACGACTATTCAATATCCGGTCAGCAATGGAGAAAGGATGTCGATAAGCAACTGGAAAAATATCAGGACAGACTTGAGGTCGAGCATAACGAAAACCTGCCCTTTGAGGAGCTTGTCGCAAAAATCGGTACATTTGACACTGGAACACTGGTGTTGTTTGGGTTTTATTTGGTGGACGGCGAGGGTAAGTATCAAATGCTCACAGAAAGCCAAAAAGCGTTTTTTGATAATTCTAAGGTTCCCCTGTTCGGACTTTATTACCCTACCTATGGTCAAGGGCAACTTGGCGGAAAATATTCAATTGCCGACGTCCAAGCCCACCACGTTCGCGATATTCTAAAGCAGCTATTGATGGGAGTTTCAGTAAAGGACATACCGGTGGTCACTAATTCAAATGAAGAATATCCATGGTACTTTGAGTATAAATCGTTGGAGAAATTCGGAATTGACGAAAATCAGTTACCCGAGGGTGCAATTATAACCAATAAGCCCCTCGGTTTTTTTAAGACTAATCGAACGGGCTTGATATATGCATCTCTTGTTTTAGCAATTGTTGTTATAACATTTCTCTTTGTTTTTACACGGATTCAGCGAAAAAGGAACAAGATTTTAATCGAAACGCAGAAAAGCTTGCATTCAGCAGAGGAAATGCTTCAAAAAGAAGCCGAGCTTCTGCATCTTAAAGAAGAGCAGCACGCTCTTCTTATGCGTCTGCAAGACGATTTGCAGAGTGTTCTAGACTCAGTTCCAGTAGGCATTCTAGTTCGTGATATTGACACACTTTCGCCCATGTATGTAAACAAGGCCTATGCCGATATTTTTATGTTTGAGTCTGTATCAGAGGCATTGAAGCACCGAATACTGGATTTATCGCCAGAATATCAGCCCGATGGGCGGTCATCTTCCGATTTATCTGCCGAAAACCTAGCTCAAATTATCGAAAACGACTCAACACATACCTGCGAATGGCAGTTTAAGCTGCCAAACGATGAAGCCATTGACACAAAAAAAATCAGCCGAACCATAATTTTTAACGGCGTAAATGCAATTGCAACCATCTTTCAGGATATCACAGCAGATAATAAGCAGCGCGCACTGCTGAAATCCACGGCGGAAAGTGAGAAAGAAGCAAACCGCATAAAGAGTAGGTTTGTCGTCAATGTCAGCCACGAAATTCGCACACCGATGAATGCAATAATCGGCTTGACGGAAATAGCTCTTTTAAAGGATTTTGAAAAAAATGCTAAGGAAATCTTTAAAAAGGTAAACCTTTCAGCCAAAAACTTACTTAGTATTATAAATGACGTGCTGGATTTTTCAAAAATAGAAGCTGAAAAGCTTGAGATTTTTGAAGAGGAGTTCCTACTGGAGGACACCCTCTCAAATGCCGCAATGGTGGCGTCAAAACGCATTGGCGACAAGCCTGTTGAAATGCTGCTAAAGCTTGAAAATAGCGTGCCGACTCACATCCAAGGGGACAAAACGAGATTATGGCAAATTTTAAAAAATCTGCTGGACAATTCCTCTAAGTTTACAGAAAAGGGGCAGATTCTTCTAAAGGTTTCTGCTGACGATGCCGATGACGACAAGGTGTTGCTGACCTTTGTTGTGGAAGACAGCGGTCTTGGCATGACGGCAAAACAGATTGAGCGTTTGTTTGACTCCTTTGAGCAGTTTCATTCCAGCCAAGCCAACATGTCTACTGGTACAGGGCTTGGCATGACAATAACAAAGCAGCTTGTGGAGCTGATGAGCGGAACTATTCACGTTAAAAGCGAAGTTGGCATCGGTACTACAACAACGATTGTCATTCCCTTTAAGAAATCAACCAACGAAGCTCTGACCAGCCACAGTGCTTTCGAAAATTGCCTAAAAGATATAAAAATCGTCGTTGCAGACGATTCTCAGCTATCGCTGGAGGTTATCGAAAATATACTTGATTTAGCGGGCTGTATCCCTGAATGCGTCACCAATGGTGCTGACGCGGTAGAATTAGTCACAAATGCGAAAAACAGCGACGAATATTATCACATTGTTTTGTTAGATTACAAAATGAACGGCGAAAACGGTTTTGAGGTTGCTAAAAAAATCAAGACTATCGCACCTCAGACAAAAATTGTTTTAGTTTCGGGTTATGCCTCCCAATTCTCAGCCAGCGAAATTGTAGACGAAGGCTTTGCGGCATTTGTTGAAAAGCCCTTTTCCCCAACAGAGTTAGTACAAAAGCTTTTAGATGTGCTGAATATCGTACAAGCACCAACACAAGAACACATCCAAGTAAAATTTTCTGGTGCATCTGTATTGGTAGCGGAGGATAACTTAATCAATCAAGTCGTTGCCGAAAGTATGCTTGAGATTTTTGGAATTGTTCCAGTTTTTGCAGATAACGGAAAAGAAGCTTTGGAACAGCTGGAAAAAGCGCATTTTGACTTAATTCTCATGGATTTGCTTATGCCTGTTATGGACGGACATGAAGCCACAAAAGCTATCCGCGCAAGCGACAAACCGTATAAAAATATACCGATTATAGCCATGACAGCCAATGTAGTTGTTGAGGAAATCAACGCATGTATCGAAGATGGCATGAACGGTCATATCAGCAAGCCTGTTGACTTAAATAACCTTAAATCTCAGCTAACCAAGTGGCTGCCTCGGATATAAGCCGTCATAGGTGCAAGACATCACAGCGGTGCGCATGGCGCACCGCTGTGATGTCTTGCACCGTCTTTACTGCAAACTAAAAGACCGCACGATTGTGCGGTCTTTAAAAAGCAATAATTTAGTTGGAGATAGTCTTTTCTGTTTCCTTGTCGAAGATGTGAATCTTTTTGGAATCAAGAGCAAGTCTGATATTGTCGCCGACCTTGGCTGTTGAGCGGTTGGATACACGGGCGGTAAAGCTCTTGCCTTCGCAGGTCAGGTATAGGTAAGTCTCAAAGCCCATCATTTCCACAACGTCAACCTTCATGTTGACTTGTGAATCTGGGAATTGTGTTAGGAACATATCTTGGTCATGGATGTCCTCAGGACGGATGCCGAGGATAACTTCTTTACCTGCAAACGCAAGGACTTCTGGTTTACGTCCCTTAGATTCAGGAAGAGCGATTTCTGAGCCGCCGAACTGTAGGTATGTAACGCCGCCCTTATCGATAACTTTTGCATCGATAAAGTTCATTTGTGGCGAACCGATAAAGCCAGCAACGAAGAGGTTGTTTGGTGTTTCGTACAGCACCTGTGGTGAGGAAATCTGCTGGACGTATCCGTCCTTCATAACAACGATACGGGTACCCATTGTCATAGCTTCAACTTGGTCATGGGTAACATAAATAAATGTAGTGGCAAGTCTCTGGTGGAGCTTAGTCAGCTCGGTACGCATCTGGGCGCGAAGCTTAGCGTCAAGGTTTGAAAGAGGTTCGTCCAAAAGGAATACCTTTGGGTTACGAACGATAGCACGGCCAAGAGCAACACGCTGGCGTTGTCCGCCTGACAGAGCTTTTGGTTTACGGTCAAGTAAGTGTTCAATTTCAAGGATACGAGCAGCTTCTTCTACGCGGCGTTTGATTTCATCCTTTGGTGTTTTGCGCAATTTTAGACCAAAAGCCATATTTTCAAAAACTGTCATGTGGGGATAAAGAGCATAGTTTTGGAAAACCATTGCGATGTCACGGTCTTTAGGCGGAGTGTCGTTAACGAGCTTTTCGTCTATGTATAACTCGCCTTCTGAAATTTCTTCGAGTCCAGCAACCATACGAAGTGTAGTTGACTTACCGCAGCCAGACGGACCAACCAGGATGATAAATTCTTTGTCTGCAATGTCCAAATTAAAGTCGGATACGGCAACGACACCGCCTGCGTAGCGCTTGTAGATACCTTTTAATGATACACTCGACATTAAGAGACCTCCCAAAATTATTTGAATTGAAATCGATTAATTGAAGCTTTACCCTTGCTTAACTATACCACATTTAATACTTGACGTATATCGGATTTATTAACAAATTATTTCATCGTAGTTTGTACAATTCGTCTTGTTCAAAATATACAAACCCTATGCGCCCGAAGAGTTTTAGGTTTCTTTTCCTAATAAAAGTTTTTTTACATTTTCTTCAAAAATATTAACCCAACCGCCAATTTCTAAGCCCTCAGGTAATAAAAGTCCCGCCATTGACAGTCTGTGAATACTAATAACATGCAAGCCGCAGGCTGCCATCATACGCTTTATTTGATGATATTTTCCCTCTGTAATTGTAACATATGCCTCATTTGGGCTTATTATGTCAAGGGCTGCAGGCTTTGTTACATAACCGTCTGCAAGCTTAACGCCCTTTTGAAAAGCTTCAACAACTGTTTCATTAAGGGTTTTTTCACCTGCCTCCACGCCCACTAAGTATCTTTTTTGCACATGATGGGCGGGCGAAAGAATCTGATGCGCCAAAACTCCGTCAGAGGTGAGGAGCACGAGACCTGTGGAGTCCTTGTCCAGCCTTCCTGCGGGAAACAGCCCAAGCCGCCGATATCTTTCGGGCAGTAGGTCTATAACCGTGACATCCCCAGGCTCGTCGGTGGAGGATACCACGCCGACTGGCTTGTTAAGAATAATATAGTAAAATTCTTGCCAATCTATGTCACTATTTTTCAATGTAATTTTTTGGACTTTTGGATTTACGGCTACTGACGGACTTTTTGCAACAACACCGTCAACTAAAACCAGTCCGTCACGTATCATCTCCGCCACCTGTGACCGTGTGCCATGTCCTGCATGGCATATTGCCTTATCTAACCTCATATGACGGTAAAGCCGACAGAGCACGGCTGGCATAGGCGGCCTTTTTTTCCTTTTTGGGAACTGCAGGGTCGTCAATAGCAGGAAATATGCCAAAATTAACATTCATCGGCTGAAAATTAAGCACAGACGGATTGGAAATATAACGGCACAGCGCGCCGTGGGCAGTCACGGGAGGAAATTCAACCTCCGCCAGACCTAGCAGCCGCCTAGCAGTATGAATCCCCGCCATTAAGCCCGATGCGGCGGACTCCACGTAGCCCTCCACCCCTGTCATCTG
>JAVBKA010000047.1:0-45787 GCA_031546715.1 Oscillospiraceae bacterium
GTGAACTTTTCAAGTAAGATACATTCAAAACTAATCTCACACGCAGCGAAGCTCATGAGGGTGCAGCGTCACGCTGCAAAAGTTCACCGAGTGAACTTTTCAAGTAAGATACAACAAAATTAATCTCACACGCAGCGAAGCTCACGAGGGTGCAGCGTCACGCTGCAAAAGTTCACCGAGTGAACTTTTCAAGTAAGATACATTCAAAACTAATCTCACACGCAGCGAAGCTCATGAGGGTGCAGCGTCACGCTGCAAAAGTTCGCCGAGTGAACTTTTCAAGTAAGATACAACAAAATTAATCTCACACGCAGCGAAGCTCACGAGGGTGCAGCGTCACTCTGCATTAAACAAAATAGTTATTTTGTTTAATATATTGGAGGGTGTCATTATGTCGTTAAAGAAAAAAGATTTGTCTAGCCAGTCCCCGTCATCCGCTGCTGCTTTGTTGCCATCTTTGATGGCATCTATGGCAGTACCGCATATAGAATTGCCTGTTGCGTCTCTTACGCCTGCTCCAGCTGATTGGAATTTCTTTTCGCCACTGCCTGACGGGAAATTTTTAGAACTGTGCGACTCTATTTCTCAGCATGGGCTAATTCATCCGCTTTTTATATGGGAAGCTCCAAACGGTGAAAAAATCATTTTATCCGGTCATAACCGTGTTCGTGCACTACAATCCCTATATGATGCCACAGGTGACGCAAAATTCAACATCGCTCCCTGTGTCATCCGCCGCGACATATCAGAAGCCGAAGCACGCTCTTTGATAATAGACGCTAACTGGGTTGGACGTGTACTATCACCCTCCGAAAAAGCTCGCTGCGTTGCAAGACGATATGCCGAAACTGGCAGACTTGAGCGTGGCACGGGAATCCGTGCATACGACAAGGTAGCCATACATTTTGGAATAAAAGCTACGCAAGTTTATAATTATATTAAAATTGCCTCCCTGCCTGACGAAGTTCTCAAAAAAGTTGACAGTGGTGCAATTTCACTTAAAGCCGCAGCAATGCTGACAAAGCTTACAGAACCACGGCTTGAAGGACTTCTTGAGACATTAGGCGAAAATCTCAGCACAGAAAGCATTAAAAATACATTAAATGAAGACAATGTTGAAACTCTAAAATTTACTGTTCCGTATTATTTAGTCGAAAGTGTTAAAGCTGCTGTGGACGTCGTTTTAAATCAACCCCATCTTGCCCCGCAGCGTGACGCTGCGCCCAACAGGGCTTCGCCATGTTCTCGATAAAACTTGCGGCTAACCTCTGAAAAGTTCACCGAGTGAACTTTTCAGCCAACCCACCTACAAACTAATCTAAATATGCAGCGAAGCTCTAGAGGGTGCAGCGTCACGCTGCCGGAGGGTGTTATGAAAAAAACGTTGTTACGGGCAGTTAATGATATGAATCATATTTTAATGTCCTTTAATGAAAAACTGATTAACGAAGTGGTTTTGCGTACATTTGTAAACCTTTGTGCAAGGATTGCAAAAAATTCTCCTCCCACTATAGTTGCGCATATTACAAAACTTATTGAGCTTGAGTATATGCCTGAACAGCAAGAGGAAAACTCACTTTGGGAAGAGGCAAGCCTATTTAATTTTTATTTAGTAAGATATAGCTTTGAACAAGCAGGAATAAATTTTCACCCAGAACTTTTTAAGAAAATATACACATTAAGCGTAGCAATGTTACCAGAAAACGAAGCTAATCCATTGCTAATTTCAATACCAAGTCATATACTTTATGAAAAATTAGCCATGGCCGTTGCCACTGGAAAAAAAGGCTCATTTACAAGCGAAAATTCCGACAAATGGCCTACACATCATGTTATAGAAAAATCTTTATCCGCAAATTTTCTCATGCGCCCATCCTTTGACAGACCGCTAAGCCTTATTGAAAGCTCCCCTGGATATACTTCACTTTTACAGCTGATGCAAACTAGGCTAACTCATCTTGATGAGCTGACAATGGATGTAATGCACATAATTTGCGCACGCTGGCTAGAAGCAAATCCAAGCACATCAACAGAACAAATACGCTTAACAGCAGACGATATTTTAGAAGCCAGAGGACTAAAACGTCACTTAAATGCAGACGGCAGACGAGGGGGCTTCACACGAGAGCAAAGAGACAGTATCCACCTGCGAATGGCGGCACTTTCTTCCCTATGGGTAAGCGTAAATGATATGCGTATTACAGTGTTAGAGAGTGGAAAACGTGTGCGAAAATCCACCAGATATGAATCCCCTGCCTTGGTAATTACTGGTCGTTTTGGTGAAATTAGCGAAGATGGTGACGTAGATTTATGGACATGGAATGTACGCCCAGGAGACGTATTTTCTGCTTTTTTGCTAGATCCAGCCAGCAGAGAAATTGGACTTTTTCCAGAAAAATCTTTAACCTATGACCCAATACGCCAGAGCTGGGAAAAAAAGTTATCCTTTTATTTATCATGGCAATGGAGAATTCAACGGTCAAAAGGCTACTTTAAGCCATACAAAGTACAAACGTTGCTGAACGCCATTCACGAAGAAATAGATACCGCACATCCAGTACGAACCAGAGAGCGACTAGAAAAAGCTCTTGACACACTAGAAGAAGATAAGCTAATTCAAAAATGGCAATACGGAAGAAGCTGTCATGAAGAAGAGCTTCCCTTAAAGGGCTGGCACTCTGCTTGGTTAAATTGGAACATAAACATTAAGCCCACAAAACAAATAATAACCCCCATACTTCAAAATGAAGACCCCAAAGAAAACCAACTGTCACTTTTTAATATATCCGATGAAATACCAACAAAAGATGACCCAAATGCAGATAACTGTGAACAAAAATCTATTGCTTCTTGTCCACCAGATTATGCAGAAACGTTAAAATCACTAAGAGCAACTGCAGGTCTTTCTCAGGGGCAAGCAGCCGCAAAATTAGGGGTTGCAAGAACCCTAATTAATCAGGTTGAATCAGGCAAAAAAACAGCCTCTGCAGCACTGATTTTGAAGATAGAAAAATGGGCAAAAAACCCCTAGGTGTCACGAAAAAAAGGGCAAATGTCGCCACCATCCTGTCGCAATGTCGCCATTACCCTGTCGCAATGTCGCCATTACCCTGTCGCAAGCACTTTTTATAAGCCTTGCAGCGCAACGGTTTCAGCGAGGTGTCACAGCTTAACTATATTTAACTATATTTAACCGAACGTGACAGGCGTGACACCCTGTTCACACGTGCTATAATAAAATAAAATTTTATGATTTTCTTGCACGGAGGGCTGTATGGAAATAAGAGAATTTACCTCACTTTTGAAAAAAATAAAACGTCAAAAAGATGGGTATATCGCCTGCTGTCCTGCCCATGATGATAAAACACCTTCACTTTCCATTAAATCTGCTGAAGACGGTAAAATTTTGCTTCATTGTTTTGCTGGTTGTGATACTTCATCTATTTTGTCAACAATGAAACTTACGGAATCCGATTTATTTCCACAAGAAAAACAAAAAATTATTAAAAAAAATTCACCAACTCTAAAAAAAATATATACATATTGCGATATTAATAACAACCCCATTTTTGAAGTATGCCGCTACGAGCCCAAGGACTTTCGCATACGCCATTTTGGGAATGGGGGGTACATCTATGGGCTAGGGGACATCCAGCCCGTCTTGTACAACCTCCCAGAGGCATCACAAGCGGATACGGTGTATATATGCGAAGGTGAAAAGGACGCAGACTTACTAATTGCCCATGGACTTGCGGCAACGACTGCTCCAATGGGAGCGGGAAAATGGCGAGAGAGCTATACTGAGCAGCTTTTGCATGTAAAAAAAGTTGTAATCATCCCGGACTGTGACAGCGCAGGGAAAAAACATGCGTATCAAATTATAAAAGCCATGAACAAAATACCCTGCGAAATTATTGACCTTAAATCAATTGACCCAAGCTTACCTGATAAATCTGATGTATCAGATTTATTAAAAAACCATACACTTGATGAACTACTATCAGCTCCTCGAATAGCAGGTGAAAACTATTTAACTGATAATGTAAATGTTTCAGACCAAACAGCAACCATTATTCTTCAAAACTATGTTAAAAATAATTTTTGGGCAGATATTAATAAAAATAAAGATTCTTTTTTTATGCGTACTGGGTTTCCCTCGCTAGATAAAATTTTAGGTAACACATTGTCCCCAGGATTATACATACTTGGCGCAGTATCATCTCTTGGTAAAAGTGCTTTTTGTTCTCAATTATGCGATACATGGGCATTACAACACCATCATGTATTGTTTTTTTCCTTAGAAATGTCTGTGCATGAAATGACAGCAAGAACACTCGCAAGACTATTATTTCAGCATAAACCAGAGCAAGAAACATCCATTACTACTGGAGATATTTTACGAGGAAACGTAGATAAGCTAAAACTTACAGAAATAATTGAAAATCAATTATCAAATTTTGACAAGTATATTACATACGCAGAAGGTAATTTTAATATAGGAGTTTCTCAAGTGCGTAGCATTTGCGAGGAATACAAAGAAACATATAGCGTAAAACCAATTGTTTTTATTGATTATTTACAAGTTTTGACGCCTTCATCAGCACGGTTGACAGATAAGCAATCTGTAGATTATAATGTAGTCGAATTAAAACGAATTTCTAGAGATTTAGACATACCAATTATTGCGGTTTCTTCACTAAACAGGCAAAATTATAACGAAGAATTGAACTTTTCAGCGTTCAAAGAGTCAGGGGCAATTGAGTACTCTGCAGATTTTGTAATGGGCCTGCAAGCATCAGGAGTTTCAGCAGCAGCGTCAAATATGGCGGTTGACGAAAAAAAACTAACAAGACAGATTGCACAGTGCGTTAAAACTGTAAAAATGCAGATACCTAGACAGTTGGAAGCAGTGGTGCTGAAGAATCGGCGGGGTGAGGCTATGGGCAAGTTTGAGCTTAGGTATTGGCCGGGGCAGAATTGGTTTGAGGAAGGGTAGGTCGTGAGGATACGCGAATTAAGGGAACGATATAATTCGGTATAGTTAATCACATAAAATGGCATATAAATGCGTTTTTACTAGTTTCTTACAACTTTTATATTTAAACCACTTAACAAATTAACACCAAGTGCACAACTATCTTGTAATCAGCCGATACTACTGTGTTTTACACATAGTAATATATTTGTTTTAAGGATGTGAATTCTGGGTGAGCAATGTAAAAAATAATTGTACGTTAGTTGTTTGCAGTTGCGATAGATATGAGGATTTATGGTTTCCCTTCTTTGAAATGTTTTCTATTAATTGGGCAAATTGTCCTTATCCTGTTGTTTTAAATACAGAGTCGAAGAGCTTTTCTCACCCTAAGGTATCAGTAAAGACTCAGCAGCTATATATTAACACTGCAACACCTCCATGGGCTCGACGACTTATCGAGACGCTTAAAAAGATTGACACTGAATACGTTTTTTTGACACTGGATGATTTTTTTATTGTTGAGCCTGTAAATCAGAGTAAAATTGATGAATGCATAGGCTATATGGAAAAAGATCGTAACATCGGCGCATTTCAGTTTGAAAGCGCTGGATATTCGCCAGCCCGTACGAGAAAAAGTGGTACGCCTGGCGATGATCATAATCCATCTAAAATAACCGGGTTTTTTATTAAAAATCATAAACGTCACTGGAAGTGTCAAGTTGTCCCTTCTATTTGGCGAAGAAAAACCTTAATCAAGTATTTACGACCACACGAAAGTGCATGGGGATGGGAAGCTTGGGGCAGCATGCGTGCGCGTAGATATAAAGAAGATATTTATGGCGAAATTAACACCGACGACATGGTTTATAAGTTTGCATTTGAGCCAAGGATGGGTGGTGCATCAGCTGTTGTAAATGGTAAGTGGGTAGTTAGTGCAGTTGATTCTGTATTTAAAACGTATGGAATAGAAGTTGATTATTTAGGACTTGGCACAACGACAATTGAGGCTTATTCAAGCGCCACTTTAAACGGAACTATATTAAAAATGCCAATTCCTATGATTATTAAAAAAACTATTGGAGTAATAAAATCCTTAATATAAAATTTTATTACTCCAGAGTGATATTCCAGAACAACCAAGAGTTGTTCTGGAATATCACTTGTGGAGGTATGTTACATTGGATTTTTATTTTGCAGGCGGTCCATATTATATTTTTCACCAAATAAATCTAGCTTTACATGAAAACAAAGGTCACCCCGGCGACCTAATTATTGCCGACATCTTTGACGGGGCAGTAGAAATTGCCCAGAAGATTAGAACGGCAAAAATTTTTGAAAATGTATATCTTCTAGATAAACGCCAAAGCGTTTTAGTCAGCGGGATTCCAAATCGAACATTGCTACGTAAGGTCGTTGGAAGGTTAGGTCGGGAATTTTTAAATCTCCCGTTTATATTATCTCAGCATAAATATAAGGGCTTTCCTTTCTATGGGAAACAATATAGATATATTTACACAGGGCTTCAAGATGGCTTTTTAAATACTTTTTATGTAAAACAAATAAAAAATGGAGGGAAATTTTTTTTGGTCGATGATGGGCTAGGCGATAGAACTCGGCATATGTTTGATATGCCGTTATTTTATAAAATATTTTCCTATTTTGGCTCACAATCTTACTATCAATATATTTCAGGCGCATATTTTTATTCATTGGATTGCATTACTGGAAAAGCGTATTATCCTTTCTTAGAACAGATCAAGCCCCAGCCTTCGGACAAAGAGATTTTTGCTAAAATCTTTGATTACCATACTGAAGATGACCAAATGTTGCGCTATCCATTTATATATTATACGCTTGGTCGAACAAAAGAAGATTATCTACAAAACGAAATTAGCCTAATACGAAATGCAATAGGAAAATCATTACAAACCGGATTTGCTCTGAAAATGCACCCTTGGGACGGTCCTTCTATTAGCGGGTTTCCTCTATTAGAATCAACACTCCCTTTTGAAGTTGCTTGTCTTTTCCATGATATGGACAACAAAGTTTTAATTGCATCACACTCTGCGGTTTTGTTTAATTCTAAATTTATTTACGATAAAGAACCTTATCTTATATTTATGTGGAAACTTATTGGCATACCAACAAGTGAAATTATTTTTTCCGATTTAACTCTTGATCAAATAGTTCAACACATGCTAATTGACAGGTATCGTAATCCTAAAAAAATATTTATACCCGAATCTGTAGAAGAGCTTGTTGAAATACTGGATAAACTTTCAAAGATTTTACAAGGAGGAAGCGATGTCTAATATTGCGATAATTGGAGCAGGCGGACTAGGGTCGAGGCATTTACAGTCTGTTGCACAAATGAAAAGAGATATATGTATTCAAGTTGTGGATGTATCTCGCGATTCACTGGAAAAATCAGCTGTTCTATATAACCAAGTCACGCATGATTTTGTTAGCAAGGTCGAATTTTTCGAGGATATTGCATCGCTTAGCACTAATCTGGATGCGGTCATTATTGCAACAACGTCAAAACCAAGACTACACATACTAGAGACCCTTTTGTCACAAAAGAAAGTTAAAAATATAGTGCTCGAGAAATTTTTGTTTCCAAGTATTGCTGATTATGATGAGGCGGAAAAATTACTATCAGCACACGGGTGTAACGTGTGGGTCAATTGCCCACGCCGAGAATGGACATCATATGATAAAATCAGGCAACTATTCATTAACGAAAAACTACTGCAAGTCTCTGTTTGCGGGTCAAATTGGGGCCTTGGGTGTAATTCCATACATTTTTTAGATCTGATTTCGTTTCTTACTGGCAAAACTAATGATGTAACGTGGGATATTAGTCGTCTTGACTGTGGAACTACTGCTAGCAAGCGATCAGGGTATATTGAATTTTCAGGAACTCTGTTAGGGCAGTTTAATAATGGCAGTAATTTTACCTTAACTAGTCATTCAACGGGACAACTTCCTGTTGTAATCGAACTTTTAAGTGATCAAGCTAGATGTATTGTTTTCGAATATTGTCAGAGAGTTTTTATTTCTACCGCATCAAATAACTGGACGATAGATGAATGTACATTTGATACGCCATACCAAAGTCAGATTACAGGAAGAATTATTAATGATATTTTAGATACAGGGGCATGCAAGTTACCGACATATATTGAATCTTCGGCTATGCACAAGCCACTACTCACTGCATTTTTAAAGCACGTAAATATTAATAAAAATGACGAGGTGACGGAATGTTTAATAACTTAGGAAGTATTTGGCTTGTTGGCTCAGGGCTAATGGCTGTTGATTATGCAAAAGTGTTATCATCGCTTAATCCTAATTTTTCTGTTATTGGTCGAAGCGAACAGGGTGCTTCGAATTTTTATCAAAAAACTGGGATTGCAGCTACCCCTGGGGGGGTAGCTGCCTTTGCAAAGAACAACGAACTCCCTAATTACGCAATTGTATCTGTAAATGTTGAAGAGCTTTCGTCGGTAGCTCTTTTTTTAATAAAAAATGGAGTTAAAAATATTTTATTAGAGAAGCCAGGCGGAACAAATATTGATGAAATTTCAAAAATAGCTATTTTTGCAAAAAAAATTGGAGCAAACGTTCAAGTAGCATATAACCGCAGATTTTATAGTTCTACTCTGGAGGCCAACCGTATTATCGATGCTGACGGTGGTGTAACCTCTTTCAATTTCGAGTTTACAGAATGGTCACATCAAATTGAAAAATTAAATTTCCCAAAAGCCAAAAGCGAAATATGGTTTTTAGCAAATTCCACACATGTAGTTGATCTTGCATTCTATTTAGGAGGTAACCCTAAAAAAATGAGCTGTTACACGGCCGGTTCCCTTGACTGGTACAAGACTGCTAGTATTTTCTCGGGCTCAGGAATATCTGAAAAAGGCGCACTCTTTTCATATCAAGCAAACTGGAAAAGTCCCGGACGATGGAGCGTTGAGATGCTTACACTAAAGCATCGTTTAATATTCAAACCGATGGAGCAATTGCACATACAAAATATTGGATCAGTTTCCGTCGAGCAGGTTCAACTCGATGATTCATTGGACAAAAAATATAAGCCCGGTCTCTATCTACAAACCAAGGCATTTCTTGAAAACAATACTATGCCAAATATCATAAATATACATCAACACTTGCAAAACATGGCGTTTTACGAGCAAATTGAGCATGGTAATTAACATAAAGAATTTTACATGTTTTAATCTATACAAGGAACTAGCAGCATTTCTGCTAGTTTAAAATCAGTGCCACTGTCAATATCAACAGAACGCTCTTGGGGCATTATGTAGGCATAACACTTTTCTGAAAAGAGATTGAATGTTTTATCCAGAAAGTTTGTGTCCACTATATACAATGCTCCATTTATTCTATAATATTTTTCAAGCTGTTGTCTGCCCTTATTTATTAATTCCTTTGGAATAAAGTTATCCAGGGAAAGACTATCGTCAAGCTTATTGCACCAAAGCGGCGAATGTTCCATTTCCGACACTGATACCACAGCATTAGCATTCTTCTCTTCATAAAGAGCATATCCATCTTGAATATCTTTAGCTATTCTTAACGGAGATGTGGGTTGAAGCACTGAAACCGTGTCAAACTTATGCCCCATGGTTTTAAATTCGGCTAAAGAACTTATTACAACATCCCAAGTGGAAGCCGTGTCTGTAGATAATTCTGGTTTGCGTAGAAACAGCACACTAGCTCCATAGTCTTTTGCAATTTCGGCATAATTTTCCGAATCTGTAGAAACGTGAATAACATCAAAAATACCGGATTTCTGCGCACAAATAATTGAATGCGCAATAAGTGGCAAACCGGCTAAGAGTTTTATGTTTTTATCTTTTAGTCCCTTTGAACCGCTACGAGCAGGAATTATGGCAAGATTCTTCATAAAGTCTCCTCAAACTTGATATCATAAAATTGTTTTTTAAGTTCTATTTTACTATTAAACAAAAACTCCTTAATCGTACAAACAATGCGTTCGGATGTATTCCCTCGTTGATACGGACTGACTGTATTTATTGATTTTTTAATAAATTCATCGGACAGCGCCGTATTCATTGCCGAAACAATATTGTTACAATAAGGAATGCAATTTATAATACTGTTCGCCTGTAGTCTTCCTTTTTGGCGATCTCCAATATTAACTGTCGGAATCCCCAAGATTGGGGCTTCAATAATGCCACTTGACGAATTACCAATAACCATGCATGAATGTTTCACAAGGCTTAAATATCTTGTTAGTCCTAATGACTGAAAGGCAACGCAGTTATCTCGAGTAGCTACAAACTCATCAATTTTTGTGTTAATAATCCTGCTGTTGGTATCTGAATTGCTTTTTGTAAAAACAAATTTTAATTGTGGAAACAAATCCAGCGCCGTCAATAGTTCTGTTATTTGTTCTTCTGCAGAATTATTTTCCATCGTGACAGGATGAAATGTGACGCTTGCATAATGTTCACCTAAGTCAAAATGGAGCGATGTTTCGAGGTCAATTTTGTTTAACAGGTTTGCATTTTCGATAGCTTCTACGCCAACATCACCAAAGTTAAAAACTCTGTCTGGAGACTCACCCAGTTGAATAACTCTTTTCCTATATTGCTCGCAACCTACAAAATGAAGTTGGCTCATTTTAGTTATACTATGGCGAAAGCACTCATCAATTGCGCCCTCGGTAGTTTCTCCACCCGATATATGAGCAATTGGTATCCGCAAATTTAGTGCACAACAACAAATTGGAATTAACTCGTAACGGTCACCTAATACTAGTATCATATCTGGTGCATGACGATATAACACGTCTGCAAAGCTTATAAAGGCAACGCCCATTGTTTTTGAAACAGACGAGGGGTTGTCTCCATTCATAAGTATATCTACTTTTTCAGCAATTGGAATATTATCATTTACAATTTCGTCCACAGTAAAACCAAAGTCATGAGATAAATGAGTTCCTGTCGCAATAAGGCAGAGTTCGAGCTCTGCATGAGAATGGATTTTTTGTATTACCCCTTTTAATAAACCATACTCCGCTCTTGTAGCGGTCACAACGCATATTTTCATCAAAGTTCTATCAACTCATCTTCTACAAAATCTCTTGTAGCGGCAGTTCCAATAACTTCATACCACGTCATTGGCGAAATACCGTTTCCGGGACGCTTTGCTGCAATATTTTCTTCGGTAAGGACTTCGCCTTTAGCAATATCTTTTTTAGCTACAATGCTCTTTCTTGCAATATCAATATTTTTCTTTTCGGAACTACTCGGAGCTTTTACACCGTTTCCCATTGCCTGTTCGATGTTGCGAATAGCGCGTACCATGCTTGTCAACTCGTACGGCTCAAGGCTTGCTCGATGGTCAGGACCTTCCATGTTTTTATCTAGAGTAAAATGTTTTTCAATAACGGTCGCACCCATAGCGACAGCTGCAATTGGGATTTCAATGCCAACAGTATGGTCGGAGTAGCCCACCTGTAAATTAAACTCGTTTTTTAATGTCATCATAGCACGAAGATTTACATCACACATAGGCGTCGGGTATTCAGTATTGCAGTGAAGAAGTGTAATCTCTCCTGCTCCGCCCGTCTTGAGTATTTTCACAGCCTCTCGAATTTCGTGAAGCTCACACATGCCCGTGGACAGAATAATATCCTTGCCAGTGTTTGCAATTTTCAACAAATACGGAAGGTTTGTAATTTCCCCTGATGGTATTTTCCAAAAAGGGATATCTATACTTTGTAAGAAGTCAATGCTGTCTAAATCAAATGGAGTTGATAGAAAGAGTATATCTTTTGAGTGGCAGTATTCCTTGATCACTCGAAAGTCTTGAAATGAGAGTTCAAGTTTCTTAACCATATCAAACTGGCTTTCGTTTTCTCCTGCAATTTTCTGATATTCTGCCTTGGGAGCAATTTTTGAAATAATGTTTTCAGTAATAAACGTTTGAAATTTTACACAATCTGCATTAGCTGATTGTGCAGCGTCAACAAGCCGAAATGCAAGTTCCACGTCGCCGTTATGGTTGTCTCCTGCTTCAGCTATTATAAAAATTTTTTTCACAGCTACCCCCTATATGCTATCATCAGTTTATCTTCGCAAAATGATTCGTCTGTTTGCCTTCGTATTTCGACTAAATAATCAAATTCTTTTCTCATAAAAATATTAGCTCCAATGTAAAAACTTTTTGCACCAAGCTTATTGAATTGTTTCTTAAATTCAAGCAAACTGTCAACAGCCTTAACTCCACCGCCAAGATGCAATTTATTTGCTCCTAGACTGCATGCTAAAGTAGCGGCTTCGTGTAGCAATAGATTGCTTGGCGCAAGGTGACGAAACTCTGTGAGTGTACCTGAGAGATGATAGTGCATACTTTTTGGGCTAATAAAAAAAAGTGCTGACGCTACCGGGTCTTCTTTATATATGGCATATAAAAAAACCAAATCCACCGACATTTTTTCTATCAAATGTCGATAATATTTATCCGAAAAGTAGTAATAGTCGCTAGCGTGGTTCTTTTTCATTGAGCTTTCATAAATTCTTATAAAATCATCAAGTCGCTCGCCCTTGTCTAATATTATTTTTACTCCATTATTTATTGCTTTTCTAATCATGTTACGGTTTTTGCCCTCGATATTCTTGTGTATAGTTTCAATCGAAGATGTATCAATATACACAGTTTGCTTGTGATAGTGTACATCGCAAAAACCGTCAAAAACCGCATAATTATCAAGTAGGGGATGAAATCTAATAAACTGCGATACTATTGCGTTTTGTACGCAATACTCGTTCAATTCGCTAATAAAAACGGATATGTCATCTTTTGAGTAGCTTCCCTCTGTCAAGGGTCCCCCATAGCCATATGGCGTAGAACAATCAAAATATTGTCCTTTCTTGAGAATCGAAGTAAATTGTGATGAATCTGCAATATCGCTGACCATAAGAACGTAGCACATCCGAAAGGCATTCCTTTGAAAGTACATAAGAACCGCACGCCCATCGCCATGTATTTCCAAAGACTGCGCATATTCTATGGTGTAGTATACATCCCAACTGCTAAACGATTTAACAATGGAATTCCATTTTTCAGTATTGAGTGCCGATATTACTTCCAACAAATTCACTCCCAAAATTTACCAACAATCTCTGCCAAGTACTCCATTTCGTATTCCGAATATCGTTGGTCTATTGGTAGAGATAGTATATGTGATGAAATTTCAACTGCGTTAAAATTGATCTCAAGAACAGTGCCTATTACCGGCCAATGAACAGCGCAGTATATCTGATTATCTATTAGATGTTTTCTAAAATCGTCACGCTTTTCAACAAAAACCGGCAGCGAAAAAGGACAAAAACCAGTTATATCTTTGAGTATAATTGGAGTAAGCTGTCGAGGTAGTCGCGCGTATAGGGTTTGAAAGTTTTTTTTCCTTTTCCTTTTAATATCCGAAATGTCATAACAAGAGAGTAGAAATCTTGAAAAGTCAGAAATCAATTTAGGGCATTGCATTTCGTCCAATATATGTTCTGAGGCAACAAAAAGCTTTCTATAAACCTCATTACAGTCAAGTATGTTCCGCAATTTCAAATTTTTGAGCACCATAGCGGACGTTTTATCTGCAATATTAGTATTTTGTACATATGACATTTGCACAATGTCGATTTTTTTTTTGCTGTATAATACTCCACCGTCTGGAACACGAAACCACTTTCTTAAGCTTGCAATACAAAAATCTCCCACAGAATGAATTTGCGTAAATATACTGTGGGTTGTATCTTCAATGACAACAATCCCCATAGTCCTTAATCTTTCAAGTTCAATGATAGTTTCTTCGCGTTGCAAAATACCAAAATAATTAACCAGAAAAACAGCCTTTGTTTGACTAGTTATTTTGCCAATCAAACTTTGAATTGAGAGTCTAAAATCTGCATCAATTGTATAAAAATTGACAGAATGAATCGAAAACCCATTTATTACTGACGCACAAATATAGTCGGGTAACAAAATTTCTCCTGGAGGAAGCATTCTATCCAAAAGCATAATTGCACTGCGTCCGCTGTCAGTAAAAACACAATTATACCCATTCAGAAATTTGAATATATTGTCCTCACTCTCTTGAAGAGTATCAAGATTTAAGTCAAATTCACTGCCAATTTCCATTTGATTAACCTCCATTAAATTTTTCTTCACAAACTAGACATAAAGAATATCGAAACTGTCTAATTTCCCGATTTAATGACTGAATGAAAGCTGTTCTATAATTGAGTTCTTTTACAAAACCATTGGCAAGCAAAATTTTTTCAGCCCTATGGTTATCTTCCCTAACATATGCGAAAGCGCACCTAGCCCCTTGCTTCCTTAAAATATTAATTGCTTCTGCGTACGCATTTTGACCGATTTGTCGACCAGCAAATTCAGACAAAACAGCTATAGATAGTTCAACCTCGTCTTGCTGGCATGGATCCATATATAAATATCCAACTCGTTCTTTCCCAAAAAGAACAATGTACACTTTTCGTGATTCTGCCCTGTTAGAGTTAGCAATCCAATTAATGAATGTCACCTTTAGTTTTTCGTAGACTGGCTTATTCAAATATCCCGTCCAATAAATGTTAACATCCTCTGATTTGATTTTGTAAAACAAATCAAAATCGTTATCATGTGCCAAACGTAGACTAACCATAAACACCCAACACCTTCATACGCATTCTTTCTAACTCCTCTGGTTGTCCCATGTCGTACCATTTGTCTTCGGATACTGGATAAATCCCCACATTTTCACCCAAGTCAATACACTTCTGAATAATATCTGTTATGTGAATAAATGTATCTTTCGGAATAAAGTCAAAAAAACGAGGCTCAATTACATAGAATCCGGCGTTTGTTAAAAATGAAAAAGTTGGTTTTTCTTTAAGCGCAATAATTTTACCTTGTTCGTTAATGTCAACCGTTCCATATGGAAACACCGATTGTTTTGTTACACAAACCATGGTTAAAATATTATTTTCTTGTTTATGATGATTGTAAATATCTTCATAATCATTATAAACCATAATGTCACAATTAGTCATAAAAAAAGTTGAGAAAATCTTTTGGTCTAAAAGTTTAAGTCCGCCTCCAGTTCCGAGAGGCTTGTCCTCGTCAAGAAAGTCGACTTTGCACCGTTGGCTTTCTTCCGAAAAGTATGCCTTAATCATATTCTTTTTATAGTTGACAATCAGAGTAAAAACATCACAGCCACATTTGATAAATTCGTTCATAATATGCTCTGTAATTGTATCATCTCCAATGGGAATTAGCGGTTTGGGTAACACTTTTGTGTATGGGTATAAGCGTGTACCCATGCCGCCTGCCATGATGACAACAGGGAGGTTTAAGTTTTTTATTGCAGACTTTACAGTTTTATTTGGGAAAAGAATCTCAACAAGCTGCATTTTATCATCCACAACTGGAAATGCTCGAAGTGTCGTATCGCTAAAGGCGGTTTTATTGCTATATTTGTCACTGGGTTTTTTAATATATTTAACGTCAAAATTAGCGGCAAGTATGGCAGGCGCAGTAAGACTTTGGTTTTTTAAAATGTAACGTCTTATATCGCCATCAGTAAGAGAGGCTAATAGCACATTCCCCCGACAGACAAATACGATACCTTCTGCGTTTCGGTTTATAATCCCCATGGCGTCAATAATCGTCGTGTTTTCGGTAATTTGATATGGCGTTACGTCCATGGCTAGCCTACCTTTTTAAAAAGTTTTTAATTGTGCTAAATATTGTAAATATCGCTTTTATATTTATCTAAATTGTCTTTTAACCACTCAATTGTCTGAGAAATACCGTCTTCGAATGAGACTTTAGGTTTCCAGTTTGTCAGTGCCATAATCTTCTTATTGCACCCAAGAAGGCGTTCAACCTCACTCTTTTCAGGTCTAAGGCGCTGTTCATCGCAAATAATTCTTGCGTTTGGGTTAATCTGTCTAATAAGTTCCAAAGCAAGCTTCTCAATTGAAATTTCTTGCCCAGTGGCAATATTTATTTCTTCCCCAATAGTTTTGTGCGACTTGGCAATTGCCATAAACCCTGAAACAGTGTCCTTGACATAATTAAAATCTCGTGTTGGAGTAAGTGAGCCTAGTTTTAGTTCAGCTTTTCCTGCAAGTAGTTGCATAATTATTGTGGGAATAACCGCCCTTGCCGACTGTCTTGGCCCATAGGTATTAAACGGACGAACTATAGAAACAGGTAGCATAAAGCTTCGGTAGAAACTTTCCGCAAGCCTGTCCGCACCAATTTTTGTTGCAGAATATGGCGATTGCCCTTGAAAAGGATGCTTCTCGTCAATCGGAATATACTGTGCTGTTCCGTAAACCTCAGAAGTAGATGTAACAAGCACTCGGATAGTGTCTAAATCTCTTGCCGCTTGTAAAACATTTAAAGTACCTTTAATATTCGTGTCCACATACGAATCTGGCGAGTGATAACTAAACGGAATTGCAATCAAAGCTGCTAGGTGATAAACAACACTAGTATCGTGCATTGCCTTTCGAACACCATTCGGGTCACGAATGTCGCCAGAAAAGACTTCAATTTCATTTTTTATTTCTGGCTTAAGTGTGTCAAGCCAACCCCAAGAATTAAATGAGTTGTAATGCACAAATGCTTTTACTTTTTCTCCACTTCTTACAAGTTCTTCGGTTAAGTGACTGCCGATAAACCCATCTGCGCCAGTTACTAGAATTTTGTCCATTTGTGCTTCTCCTTTTTGATTTTCTACAATCCCGTAAATACACGTATAAGTTTGTTCCTACCGACAACTATAACAGCATTTTTGATATTTTACAAGTCGTTTGTATGGCTTGTTATTTATTTCCTGTGGAATGACTATCCTTAAGCAAAACCCCTGTATTTTCTTTGCATCGTTTTAAATATAAAATCTACAGTAATAATAATTTATTTACTATTTACACACTCAAATCTTTATATAGTATGTCTGCTTTTCTGAGATTAATGTCAATGTTAAAATATGTGGGAATGTGTACTCTAAGGCAGAGTGGGTGCGAGATTTTTTTATGACAATTTTATATATTTTTAGAGATTAGCAAGATATGTATTGTCTTTTCTCTCCGAATGGAGTATATTAATAGGAAAATGTAATGAAAATTAGTACTATAACGTTGTGTACTACTGAGAGGTTATGTGGAAAACAATGAATAATTTATACCGCATACCATTTTCTATAAAACAGCGTCTATTAGAGTTTTTTTGGAGTAGTAGCCCAACAAGAACAAGGGTATATACCTTGCATAAACTACACGGCGGAGGGGTTACTAATGCCGATCCTTTAAATTCAGTTGATGTTACTCTATTTAAGGCATTTATTGAGAAACATGCTATTAGCTCGATTCTTAGTATTCTGGACAATCTTAAAGACAAGAGTTTTTCGGATAATTCGGCAATAACATTTGATGATTGTTTTGATTCCGTGTATACCCTTGCGTGGCCTTTGTTGTTGGAGAAGCAAATTCCCTTTACAATATTTGTATGCGTTGAGTTTTTAGGTAAAGAGGGATATTTATCAGAAACTCAAATTAGAGAAATGCTTAGTAGTGGGTTGTGTACTTTAGGATCTCACGGTATGCAACATAAAATTTACCGTAAGATGCACAAATCAGAGGTCATAGCGCAATACAAGGACTCAAAAAAAACGCTCGAGGCAATGTTCGGAGTAAATATAGGTTTGTTCGCCTACCCGTATGGATCCGTATACGCCGTGTCTGAATGCAATCAAAGAACAATAAAAAATTCAGGTTATATTGCCGCATTTGGCACCTTGCGGGCAGGACTTAGCGCAATATCTGCCAAAAATGCTTTTTATCTACCTAGATTCCATGTAAATGATAATACAATAGTTATGTTCTGAGGTGATTTAACCATGGCTTACACAGTAAGTGTTGTTATACCAATTTACAACGCAGAAAAGTATATAGAAAACTGTATTCTTTCAGTAGCGCGTCAAACATATAAAAACTTTGAAGTTATCATTGTAAATGATGGCAGCCCCGACAGAGCCGCAGATATTGCCGAGCATATCTTGAAAGAAACATCAATTAATTATAAGCGAATTGATAAACCAAATGGAGGTCAAGCTTCTGCAAGAAATGCTGGAATTAGAATTGCGACCGGCGAATTCTTGGTCTCAATTGATGCTGATGACTGCATATGGGAAACGTTTCTGTTTGAAATGGTAGAAGTTATGTCAAAATTTCCCACAGAAATAGCATTTGCAGATTTTCAAAATACAAGCCCTAGTAAACCGTTAGAAAACCCGTTATATGATAAAGGCGTTTTTGCACTGGACAGAGAACAGGCTATCAGGCAATTTTTAACCCGCTCTCTTCTTCCTGTTGCAGCTGGATTGTTTATTAAGCGCTCGTTTTTGCACAAGTATAACCTATATTTTCGAGACGACGCTTTGTTTGGGGAAGATACATTGTGGGTTTGGGATGTTATGCTTGCAGCAAGCGGTGTGGTACATGTCCGCAAGCCATTATACAATTATGTACATCATGGCGAGTCTATAATGACTTCGTCCAATTACGATAGGGTGAAGCAGGGGTACTTTGCATTTGCTCGTCAAAAAGAAAAATGGGTTGAGGCATACCCTAGCGATCAACAATTCATTTCGTTGATTTTGCCTCGTTTTGCTCTGGGAATAATACATGCCGCATGTAAATTGCTTAACGAGAAAGATTTCTTAACACTGTGCGAGGACATAGCATATCGCAAGCACTGCCATTCCCTATTAATGTTTCCCAAAATAAAAATAAAAATTGCCTCTATTGCTCTACTCTTTAGCAAAAAGTTGTTTTATATTTTTATCAGAAAAGGTGCATAATGAGAATAGTTAAATTATCAATGAGCTACATGCAGAGTATGATATATCAGGAAAATTTACTTTGCAAAGCGTTGGCAGAAGACGGACATGAGGTTATAGTAATTGCGCCAAATACTCTGCACAGAATATACAAAAAAATAGAATTCGATAAAGCATTATTGGAAACTCCAGATACTATGGATGGACGTGTTCGAATTATTAGGCGACCTATAAAGATGTACACACGATATTTTTATACAATTCCTGCGTTGTATAAATTGCTGGAAGACATAAAGCCGGACATTCTTTTTGTTCATAGCAATCAACAGGTGCCACTCCTTGTTGCAACTAGGTACGCAAAAAAACACAAAAATATGACTTTTTATGTTGATAATCATGCAGAATTTTGTAACACAGCGCAAAATTATTTATCTAAAGAGATCCTTCACAAAGTTATATATAAAGCAATTATACATCACGCATATTCACGTTTGGATAGAATTTTTTATGTATCAGAAGAAGCAAAAGAATTACTCATAGACCTATACAAACTCCCCGCGACCAAAATGGAGTTTTATCCAGTGGGCGGAAACATAATTGATGGTGAAGCCCGTGCGAAAAACCGCTTGGAGAAACGCAGAGAACTAAATCTTGCTGACGATGACATTTTAATTTGCATTACCGGTAAGCTGGACGCAGGCAAGAAAACGCTGCTAGCGTTGACTGCATTTTCAAAAGTAAAATCTGACAAGCTAAAGCTTGTTATAATTGGTACGTTCTCAGACGATATAAAAGAAGCCGCGCTTGACGCAATCGGAAACGACAACCGAATCCAGTTTATAGGCTGGAAAAAGGGCGATGAACTCTTGAAATATCTCTGTGCCGCCGATTTATACGTCCAGCCTGGCAATGAATCGGCAACTTTGGAAAATGCAATCTGTTGCGGAGTTCCCGTTATGGTGCGCCGTTCCAAAAATTACGAAATGTTGTTGAATGGAAATCACTGGTTTATTGATACGATGGAGGATATGATAGCAGTCCTGCATGAAATCTGTGCGGATGCATCTGTTCTTGAGGCAAAAAGCGAAGCTAGTTATAAGCTTGCGTATGAAATTCTTGACTACAGGATTCTGGCAAGGCGACTTTACCATTAGAAAGCAGGTTGTTTTATGGAATTTATTGACTTAAATGCGCAATATGTCGCATTGAAGAACGATATTGATGAAGGCATTCGCAACGTTTTGACACATGGTCAATTTATTCTGGGACCAGAAGTGGAGCGATTAGAGGCTGAAATTTCTGCTTTTATTGGCGTAAAACACACTATAACCTGTGCCAACGGAACCGACGCATTACAGCTACTTTATATGGAGTACGGTGTCGGTTCTGGTGATGCGGTGTTTGCTCCTGATGTTACATTTATAGCAACAGTTGAACCTGCTGCCATGCTAGGCGCAACACCTGTGTTCTGTGATATCTCCATCGAAACCTTTAATATATGCCCGAAAAGCCTTGAAAGACAAATTAGTGCGGTGTTACAAGAGGGGAAACTAAAGCCAAGGGCCGTGGTTACAGTTGATTTCATTGGTAATCCTGCTCAATATGATGAAATTGCAGAAATATGCAAAAAATACGGTCTTTTGTTGATTGAAGATGCTGCACAAAGTTTTGGTGCAATGTATGGCAATAAACGCTGTGGTGCACTCGGAGATGCGGCAACTACATCATTTTTTCCCGCAAAGCCACTAGGCTGCTATGGTGACGGCGGTGCTATTTTTACAAATGATGATGATGTCGCATACAGGCTTCGCTCCATGCGTGCGCATGGCAAGGGCAAAAGCAAATACGACAATGTTCGTGTAGGCGTAAACTCACGGTTGGACACACTGCAAGCTGCTATTTTGCTTCCTAAGCTTGCGGCTCTTAGAAATTATGAAATTGATGCAAGGCAAGAAATTGCAGCCCGTTATAACAACGCTTTTAAAGGAAAATTTCAACTTCAACGTGTTTTACAAGGAAATGTTAGTACATGGGCGCAATACGCTCTTTTGGCAAAGAGTACAGAAAATCGTGATTTCATTTTATCAAAACTCGCCAACCATGGCATACCGTCGCTTGTGTATTATCCAACGCCGCAGCACGCTCTCCCTGTTTTTAGGGATACATGCGCCTATGGTGAAACTTTTAAACATTCTTCCGATTACTGTGCAAGGACATTTTCACTGCCAATGCACCCATATTTGAGTGAAGTAGAGCAGGACAAAGTTATTTCCGCAGTTTTGGCTTGCGCCAATGGTTGAGTATGGGGGATACCTTCCTCTTGAATTACCTCGAGGAGAAGAGTTTTACAGTGGTCAATCTGGTGTTTTGCGCGTAAATTCGGGAAGAACGGCGTTGTACTGTGCTTTAAGACAAGCACGACCTGCGAAAATTTACTTTCCATACTATATGTGTAAGAGTGTGCAACCTGTTGTTGAATGCTTGGGCATAGAAACCTCATATTATTGCTTGGACAATGATTTATCTCCTCTAAATATTTCAGCTAGAGGCAATGAAATGGTGTATTGGTGCAACTATTTTGGTACATCAAGCATTAAATCAATTGACAAAGTTGTGAAAACTTACGAATCTCTTATAATTGATAATGCACACGCTTTCTTTTCTTCACCAGTGCCGAGTGCTTATAATATATATTCGTGCAGAAAATTTTTTGGAGTGGCAGATGGTGCGTATTTAATTGGCGACTGTGTTAAAGATGAGCCAATTCCTGAAGGGTTTTCTTTCAATAGAATGCAGCATCTTACCAAAAGTCTTGAATGCGGGACAAACGTGGCGTATCCTGAGTATCAAGAAAGCGAAGCCTCTCTGGATGGATGCTTTACAAAAATGTCAAAAATTACGCAACTACTCTTGCAGGCTGTACCTTACTCAAGTATAGTAAGTATAAGGAACGCAAATTTTGATGTTTTGCATAAAAAACTTAGAGAATACAACGAGATATGCTTTGAAACTCAACCTAATGCGCCAATTTGTTACCCTTTACTTGTTACAGATAAAGGACTACGAGAGCATTTACTACAAAATCATGTATATGTGTCAACGTGGTGGAGACATGTCTCCACCGCCACGGGCAACAACTCAATAGAAGCAATACTTTCTGACTTTTTGATTCCCTTGCCGATTGATCAAAGGTACGATGGGAACGACATGCAAATAATTGCCAATTTTGTTTTGGACTATTTAAATAAGCTGTAGATTTATCTAAAATTGGTTTACAGGAGGACAAAATGTTAAAGAAACTTGTTATAGCCGTTACGCCTCTACGAGATAGGATTCGTTTAAACAAACTTATAGCTTTTGAAAAAAGAAACGGAATCGATATCAGTACACCTATTTATCAAGATCAACTGGAGCCAAGCTCGCAGAGAAGCCACCCATATGAAATCTCTCCTTGTGACAGACGCTTTGTTGGCCTTTTAAAGTGTTTGCCAATAACTAAACATGATGGAGTTTTAGATTACGGATGTGGAAAAGGCGGTCCTTTAATTGAGTTTTCAAAATTTCCTTTTGGCAAAGTAGGTGGTTTAGACCTTAGTCCAAAACTCTGTGCAATTGCGACAGCTAATATGAACAAAATGGGTATACCTGCACAAATAATTTGTAAAGATGCCGCAGAATTTACTGATTTAGATGATTTTAATTATTTTTATTTTTTTAATCCTTTTCCTGCTGTTGTTATGGATCAGGTAGTTGAAAATATACTTGAAAGTGCTAACCGAACAAAACGGCAAGTTGTTTTAATTTATTTTACCCCTCGGCAAACAGAAGCGGCAAAAAAACATCTTCATCTCGTAATGTCAATGATGTCAGGGAGGACAGGACACAATATTTACGAAGTATATTCTTCTAATCCGAAAATTTCGCTTAACAAAGACTTATATTTATCTTTGTTAGAGAAGTTGCGGTTGATTTCAATGAATATGGGCGGTAACTATGACAAATAAAGAAAAATTTAATTTTTTTTGTAAAAAAACATATATTCCAATTTTTTCAAAGCCTTGGTGGCTTGATGCTGTTTGCGGTGCGGATAATTGGAATGTGTGGATCTATGAGGATGGTGGTAACATGTATGCCGCCATGCCCTATTATATAGAAATGCGTGGTTCTCACAAATATATTACAAGGCCGCCACTGACTCAAAACAACGGTATAATTTTTTCCTATCCTTACGGTCAGAAATATCATAAAAAGCTAAGCATGGAGGACAAAATAATATCAGCGTCTTGTGAATTTATAGAAAGTCTTAATGTCGATGTGTACGAGCAGCAATTTCACTTTAGCTTTACAAATTGGCTCCCATTCTTTTGGCAGCGATATACATCAAGTACCAGGTACACATTTATAATTGACGACACCTCAAATTTAGAAAAGATTTTGGAAAATGTATCTGCAAACTACAGAAATGTAATTAAAAAAGCTCAAACTTCCTGCCAAATTCATATGGATATGCCCCCCCAAGACTACTACAAATATTATAATCTCGTTTTTAAGAAACAAAACTTAACCGCCCCCATTACACTTGAGTTTTTCCTAAAACTTTTTTCTGCATGCACACAGAACAATTCAGGCAAAACTTTCTTTTGCACAGATAGTAGCGGAGAGATTAGCAGTTCCTGCTTCCTCGTATGGGACGAGCAATCCGTATATCTGATGATGGGAGGCGCAAATCCTGAAATACAGAACACCGTTAGTTATGACTACTTGATATATGAAACCATTAAATTTGCTTCTGATAAAAATTTGCGTTATGATTTTGAGGGAAGTGTCATTCGTAGAATAAACAGGTCTTTTAGAGAATTTGGCGGAGAACAAAAGCCCTACTTTCGTATTCGCAAGGTTTTTAATCGTGATATAATCTTAAAAGAAGCAAACGAATACGCCGACCAAATAGGAGCAAAATAACAAATAAGGAGAGCGCTATGAGAATTTGCGTTATCGGGACCGGCTATGTGGGACTAGTCACAGGGGCGTGTCTTGCAAATGTAGGACACACCGTATCTTGCGTTGATACTGATGAAAAAAAAGTGAACACCCTTCGTGCCGGTGAAGTGCCATTTTATGAACCAGGTCTTGCTGAGATTATTTCTCACAGTCTCAAAGAAAACAATATTTCTTTTTATACAAGTGTTGAATCACCTATCAAAACTGCTGAAATCTGCTTTATTGCTGTAGGTACACCGTCTGACGAAAACGGTCGTGCTGATATGAGCTATGTTAGACATGCGGCTCTTGATATCGGCAAGTATATGTGCAGTGACTTGATTGTTATTAATAAATCAACCGTGCCTGTCGGCTCTCAGAAAATAGTAACTGAATGGATTTCTGAAGCTTTGCGCCAACGCTCTGTTAGCTATAAATTAACAGTAGTTTCAAATCCTGAATTTTTAAAGGAAGGCTGTGCGGTTGACGATTTTAATCGTCCTGACCGTATAGTTATAGGCACTAATGATACTGAAGCTACGGAAAAAATCCGTGAAATGTATGCGCCTTTTAATCAAAAAAGAGACCGTATTATAGTTATGGACCCTGCCAGTGCAGAGCTTACAAAGTATGCTAGCAATGCAATGCTTGCAACTAGAATTTCTTTTATGAACGAAATTGCATTGTTATGCGAGCATGTGGGCGCAAATGTGAATTATGTACGGCAAGGCATGGGCGCTGATGAGCGTATTGGAAGTAGCTTTTTGTATGCAGGCTGTGGTTATGGCGGAAGCTGCTTTCCAAAGGACGTCTCGGCGCTGATTTCAATTAATGAGGATTTTGGACTATCTGCTCAAATTCTGTCAGCAGTTAAGAACGTTAACGATACTCAAAAACATGTTGTTGTATCAAAGGTAAAAAAACATTTTGGCAGCTTAGGCGGACTAAAATTTGCCGTTTGGGGGCTGTCCTTTAAGCCAAATACTGACGATATACGAGAAGCTCCTGCACTGACATTTATTGACGAAGTGACAAGTCAAGGCGCATCAGTTTGCGTTTTCTGTCCCAAGGGTACTGAAAATGCTGTTGATTATTTTCAAAAAAACAAAAGTGTCACCTTTGCGAAGCATAAATATGATGCGCTAATTGGTGCTGACGCACTTGTGCTAATGACTGAATGGCCGGAGTTTCGCAATCCTGATTTTGATGAAATTGGCACACTTCTCAAACAAAAAGTTGTATTTGACGGAAGAAACATATATAATCGAAAAAGCCTAGAAAAATTAGGGTTTACAGTTTATCAGATAGGGTGATTGCTTGAAGTATGCATTAATAGGTACAGGCAGAATTGCAATAAATCATATAACCGCAGCTGCCCAAAACGGCTTAGAGCTTGTTGCACTATGCGACATAGTCCCCGAAAATATGACTGCGCTGCTAAGCAAGGCAAAATATCAGGGTAACCCGTCACTTTTTTCTGACTACAAGGCTCTTATTGACGAAATACATCCAGAATTTGTGGCGATTGCAACAGATTCTGGCATTCATGCTGAAATAGGTCTTTATGCGCTGTCCCATGGTTGTCATGTTTTGATTGAGAAACCTATTGCCATGAGCATGGCAGATGCACAATCACTTGTTGATGTGGCAGACAAGCACGGGAAAGTACTTGCCGCCTGTCATCAAAATAGATTTAATCCCTCTGTTCAAAGAATACGCAAAGCCATTGACGATGGGCGTTTTGGCAAGCTTTCACATATTGCCGCCCATGTCCGATGGAATCGTGGAGCGCAGTACTATGAGCAAGCGAGTTGGCGTGGAAAGTGGGCGTCTGATGGCGGCTGCCTTATGAATCAGTGTATTCACAATGCTGACCTTATGCGCTGGTTCATGGGTGATATAGAAGAAGTGTTTGCCTATACAGCAAACACACAGCATGATTACATTGAAGGCGAAGACATAGGTTTGGCACTGGTTAAGGGCGCAAACGGTGCGTATGGGCTATTTGAAGGCACCGTGAATGTGTTTCCCAAAAACCTAGAAGAGACATTGTATGTCTTTGGCGACAAAGGCACAGTTAAAGCAGGCGGAACATCGGTGAATCTGATTGATGAATGGCTTTTTGCGGACGAGTTGGACACCGCAGACGCAGTCAAGACCGAATGTAACGAGCTGCCGCCCAATGTATACGGCTTTGGTCACACCAGACTGTATGCAGACGTGCTAGACGCCATTAAGACAGGCAGAAAGCCTCTGGTGGACGGTGTCGAGGGGATGAAGGCTCTGGAACTTATTTTGGCGATGTACAAGAGCAAAAAAACAGGGCAGCCGGTGCGGCTACCACTGGGAGATTTTGCTAGTGTGGATATGGTTGGGGTGTTGTAGGTGTCAAAAAAGCTAATTAGGGAGCCACTATGCAGATATTTAAAAAGCTAAACACAATATTTACAAGGCGTCAAAAATCGAGAATTGCAATAATAATTGTTGCAATTCTTATTGGTGCTACTTTGGAAACTATTAGTATTTCTTTGATTTCACCGCTTGTATCCCTAATTACAAGCTCAGGAAATATTACAGATAACTCTATCTTTTCGATAATAAATGAAGTTTTTAGCTTTCAACGTACAGAGTCTTTGCTGATTTTTATATGTAGTAGCATAGCGTTTATTTATATTTTTAAAAGTTTTTACACCTATAATCTTTATAAAATTCAATACGGCTATATGTACAATTTAGAAGCGGAACTTAGAAAATCTTTGTTTATTGGTTATTTGGAAATGCCCTACACTTTCCATGCCAAAAAAAACCCTGCAACTATTTTTCAAACAATTACTCAAGATACTGCCAAGTTTAATCAATTTATACAAGCCATTATGTTTTTAGTTTCAGAGGGGATAACCTCGCTGTTTATTTTAGGTCTTTTATTCTTTATTTCACCGTTTATTACATTAGGTATGGCCGGTATTTTTGCGGTATGTATACTGCTCTTTTTCTTTGTTCTTAAAAAAAAGAGCGTAAAAGCCGGTGCAGAATGTCGTGAGTCATCAGAAATGATGTTTAAAGATATCAACCAGTCTCTTGGCGGCATTAAAGAGTTGAAGGCATTTAATCGCGAGGGGTATTTCGTCGAGGAATTTAAAAAACATAATTCATCTTTTCGGAGCGCCTCTGTTCAGTCAACACTTTGGGGGCAAGTTCCAAGACTAATGATTGAAGGATTAAGTTTTGGCGGCATTATGATTATTATGGCTCTCGCAATTGCCTTTGGCGCAGATATTAACCAAATACTTCCGCAGTTAGCCGCATTTGCGCTAGCTGCATTTAGATTGTTGCCGTCTATAAACCGTGGAATTAGTACTCTTAATAATATTTTTTATGCGAAATCATCTGTCGACGCAATCGCTAATGATTTAAACGAGATTTCATCAGCGGATAGAAAGCTGTTTCTCGAACCTCCATTAATGGAAACAGTTAACCTTGACGGCGATATCTTATTCGACAACTTGACATTTACTTACCCTGGAACAGAAACTCCTGTGTTACAAAATGTTTCTTTTTTAATCCCAAAGTCGAAAGCTATCGCTTTTATTGGCTCATCAGGCGCAGGAAAAACCACTATTGCGGACCTTTTACTGGGAGTTTTGGTTCCAAACTCAGGAACAGTGACTTCTTGTGGTGTTTCCGTACATCAAAACCTGCGAGGTTGGTCAAAACATGTCGGATATATTCCCCAACAAATCCACTTACTTGACACCACAATTACTAGTAATGTAGCCTTTGGTATTCCTAAAGACCAAATAGATATATCAAGGGTTTGGGATGCGCTAAAAAAGGCACAAGTAGACGAATTTATTTGCACTCTTGAACATGGGCTTGATACAACCATCGGTGACAGAGGAATACGACTTTCAGGTGGTCAACGACAAAGGCTTGGTATCGCTCGTGCGCTATACCATAACCCCGATGTACTAATTCTCGATGAAGCTACCTCCGCATTAGATAACGAAACTGAGCAGGCTGTAATGGATGCAATACAGAGTTTGCACGGAGAGAAAACTCTGGTGATTATCGCTCATAGATTAAGCACTATAGAGTATTGTGATATAGTGTACACTGTGGGTAACGGCAATGTTGTGAAGAGTAAGGAGTAGTTGGTTCTTCAATCGCTTCATTTTAATTTGGTACAATTAGTAAAATAAAAACAACTTTTCAAACATTATGGAGGTCGGTATGATAATACGTGCTAAAACTGACAGTTTAATTCAAACGCGAGAGCTTACAGAAGAACGTAAGAATAACACTAAACAAAACAAATCGGAAATCCAACAAGGTTCAATTGTGTTAAAATCCAAGCCACAGCGTTTGGTTTTTGAGATGACCAACGCCTGCAACTTAAATTGTGTTATGTGTGGTAGAAATGCCGCCGAATTTAAGGCAACTTCATTTGATGTGAATTGGTTGCCTTACTTTGATAATATCGCAGAGCATGTTGAAGAAGTTACCCTCATGGGGTGGGGCGAGCCAACTATTCACCCTCAGTTTGTAGACTTTTTAAAGTGGGCAAATAAGCACGGGCTACGTAAGTATTTTTGCACCAATGGCATGAAACTAGACAAGCTTATTGACGTTATTTTTGAGCAGGAGGTCGATGTCATCGCCATAAGCCTTGACGGTGCAACTCCTGAAAGTAATGCCGCTATAAGACGTGGCGCAGATTTTGATAAAATTATGAATAGTCTGCGTGCAATTGTAGCAGAAAAAAAGAGAAGGGGCACACCCTTCCCTTATATGAACTTTGTTACAACTTTAATGAAAAGCAACTTGCACGAGTTTCCAAAAATTGTCGAGCTTGCCGCCGATATCGGACTTGACGAAGCAAAAGGCGTTTACTTGACTGTTTTTAATGACGACATGATAGGAAACTCTCTGTTTGAATCAATGGATGAGGTTAAATCTGTTTTTAACGAAGCTGAAGAAATTGCAACAAAACACGGTCTAAAGCTAAAAATCCCTCATCTTGTGGGCGAGGATTCCGCTGGCGAGGGTTATCATAAGCCTTGCCATACGGCGTGGAGAGATTTCTTCCTTGGTTCTGATGGGCTTGTTAGATCGTGCATGTCGACCGCAAAGACGTTGTTTCCATTTGAGAAATACAAAACCTTTGAGGACGCTTGGAACTCTGACGAGTTTACAGCCTTTAGAAAAAAAGTAAACGAGGATAGCCTGATGGAAAACTCTTGCAAGAACTGCTATCAGTCATCATTCGCCAATTGGAACAGAAAAAGCGCATTTAATCAGGTTGGGCTTGAGTTTTCTCCAGATTGGAAGTAGATGTTCCGATTTAGAAGTCAAAATTACATTACTGTGCAACATCCTCGATATATTCGCGAATCCCACTAATTTTTAAAGCTTTTCTGATCAAAAACTTTAAAACAAATGCCACTCCAAACAAAAAAGTAAGTATCAAAAGCATGACTGCCTCAAAAAAACGAATTACTGCACTAGCTGTTCCAATTGTCCTTTGTCTTGATTTAAGCATTTTGTGTGTTGAATCAAATAATTTGAATTTCCCTAAAGGTTTTTTCCTTCCCCATTTCTGAAACACTTCATCTGTAAGAAAATAGGCCGCTCTAACAGAACATAAGTAATTAAAAAACATTTTTGCTTCAAAGTAACGTGTTTGAATCCAGCTAAGTCGTAAATGCAGTAAGTTCCTTAATGATCCAGGATATGTGGCATTAATCCTGTCATGTGGTTCAAAGTAAGCGAACCCTTCGCTTGATAAGGTATCTGTGACACTTTCGGGTCCGCTTACAACATGAAGTTTCAGCAAGACTTCGTTTATTGCTATAAAATCTCCCACCATAGTTCTGCTATCCTGTATCCACTGATGGGTATCGCGAATATCTTCGAGCCATTCAAAGTCCAGGTTTTTCTTATTTATAATAAATCCAATTTGATATCCATTGTAAGTGAATGCAAATTTATTTACTGTATCGAAACCTCTTTTATAGAGCCTTTCTTTATTTGCTTCACCATAATACCTGCCCTCTAATACTCGATTAAAAGCCAACCCTCCAAGATTAGGGTTGGCTTTTAATATTTCAATAATTTTGGGCAATACATCAATTAGCACTAGGTCCTCATCACTTATTGGCAAAACATATGTTGCACTAGCAACCTCAATCACTTTTTGCAAATTTTTAAACATTCCAATATTAGTATCATTTGTATAATACTTTAGTCGCTCATCGACAATCGTTCTCATTAGCTCATCTGTATTGTCAGTTGATGCATTGTTTACAACAATTAGCTCTATATCGTCACCTTTGTATTTAAGAACTGCCGTAGCGCAATTATATGCCAACTCTGCACGGCAATAAGTCGGAATACATATGCTTAAAATAGGTTTTTTCAATTAAACCAGTCCTCTCAATATAATACATTGCGCTCAACTGCGCATAGCAAAACTTACTCCCAAACTTTCCATGGGGCATTTCCATTTTCCCACATTTCATCTAAAATAACCTTATCTCTCTGTGTATCCATACAATGCCAAAAACCGTGGTGTCTGTAGGCTGTTAACTGTCCACATTTTGCAACTTTATCAAGAGTATTATTCTCAAAAACAGTTGCATCATTATCAATCATTTCAAAAATTCGCGGCGAAAGTACCATAAATCCACCATTTATCCGACTGCTGTCTTCTATTGACTTCTCTCTAAATGAAGTAATTAGATTATCATTATTTATGTCTAATACACCAAATTTTTGACCGGCATTTACTGCAGAAATAGTGGCGATTCTATCGTAAGATTTGTGAAATTCAAGCAATTCTAAGATATTAATATTAGAAACGCCATCACCATAGGTCATCATAAACGGCTCATTTCCAATATATTTTTGAACCCGCCTTATTCGCCCTCCCGTCATTGTTGAGAGCCCTGTATCCACCAGTGTAATTTTCCAAGGCTCGGATATATTGCTATGAATTGTCATTTTGTTATCTTCGCAGAAATCAAAGGTTACATCGCTTTTATGTAGATAGTAGTTAGCAAAATATTCTTTAATTACATGAGATTTATATCCGCAACAAATAACAAATTCATTAAATCCATAAAATGAGTATATTTTCATAATATGCCAAAGAATAGGCATCCCACCTATTTCTACCATTGGTTTAGGCTTTAAATAACTCTCCTCACTAATTCTAGTTCCAAAACCACCGGCAAGAATAACAACTTTCATGTCATCAGCTACTTTCATTAGAACATTTAGATACAAACCACTAGCAATCACTTTTTGCTTGTGTATTTGCATTAATGGTTGCTTTTAACCCATCTATGAGTTGGACTTTGTTAATATGACCTAATTCTCTAGTCATCCGTGTCGTATCTGCAAGAATAACTGGGTCATTAGACGGTTGATAAAGTGTGTTAGCTGTCTCACAATCAAAGAAATTTACATTATTCAACGTCAATAAATGCTCACAATTTAAAATCTTTGATATTTCTGAAAAAATAGTTCCAACTAATAACGGTTTCCCACTTGCTATATTGACCGGTCCAACAACATTTGAATCTAGCAATGACGCAAATGCTTGCGCACAATCATCTATATGCATATAATCTCTTACTGCATTTGACATATTGCAAACAACGTTTTCTTTATTTAAAAAGCTCCTAATCGCATTTGGTATCGCCTTTTGCTCTTTATCTCCCGGACCATATAAAAAGAAAATTCTACCACACGCATAAGATAGTCCGTATGCTTTACTAAAAGCTGACGCTATTTCAAAAAAACTTCGTTTCGTCGAAGCATATGGAGAGTCCAAATGCACAGGGGTCTGTTCATTTAAAACACCAAAACTACTGTCGTATTCCGAGCAGGTGCCAGACGACACAAACCGTTCCCCTCCGTTTTTTAAAAACGCTTTGAGCATATGGCAACCAGACGCAAGCCAGTCCAAATTTTCTTGAGATGAATATGCAATTCTATGTCCTGTTACCCAAGCATAATGTAGTAAGTGCGTTGGCTTAATTTTAGCAAAGAGATCCTCGGTTTCACTTGCATTCAGAAGGTCGGCATTGTGATGGGTTACTTTTGAGAGATTCAGCGTTGAGCCTTTAGAAACAGTATGAACTTCATACCCAGCTTGAATTAAAAATGAAATACTAGCTTTACCTAAAAAACCTCCAGCACCAGTTAATAGTACTCTTTTCACTGCTGCATCTTTCCTTTCACATTGCCTAATTTACACACGATAGCAGTCAATCATTCGTCTTATAGCAGTCCTTATTGTTGTAGAAGGTTCCCAACCTGCATTTTTTAATCTATTAGCGTCAATGGTCGCATCCTGAACACCTGTCATAGATTTATGTGACGGGTTAATTATGTGCGTTATTCTCGCATCAGAATTCATATTATGAGTCAAGAAAAGTTCAGCAATATTTTGAATCGTCAGGTTTTCACTAGAAACATTGTACACATTGCCATGCTGTCCTCGAATAAGCATTGTAAACAGAGCTATCGTAAGATCATTTGTTGAAATATAACTTCTTACCGGCGTTCCATCGCTGTAGACGACAATGTTTTTCTGTTCTAAAACATTTGATAAAAAATCACTAATATGGTGGTTTCCTCCAATAGTTATACCCGGTCCAATTACTGTTCCAATTCGAGCAACAAAAATTTTTGCCTTATTTGAACTAAAATATGCCTGACATAAAGCCTCTCCAATTCTTTTTGATTCAGTATAACATGTTCCACTTTTAAAACAATCAGAAGAGCCAAACGAATTTTCATCAGTGCCAGGTCTATTTTCACCATACACTGCATAGCTACTTAAATACACCATGCTTGCATTTTTTTCAGATGCGAAGGAAAGAACGTTATCTGTGCCAAGATAGCTAGTGCGCAATGTGCCAATTGGATTACTGTGTGTAGTTGCAGGCGTGGCATTGGCGGCTGAATGAAATATAAAATCAACATTGCTTTTATAAATAATTGGTTCACATACATCCTGAACTATAATTTCAAAATCATCTCTGTTAATAACATCAAAAAAGCGTTCCCTTGCACGGCATATGTCACGAACCATCCCTACGATATGCACATTCGTGTTGTAGATATCATTTAACGAAAGCAGCGTATATACTAAATATGTTGAAATAAACCCATTTGCTCCTGTTATAAGCACAGTCTTGTCTTGTAATGTTTCCCAGGGCAAAGATGCGTTAATTATTTCATGAGTGTCTTCCCATACAACTCTGTGATAATTATCCATCTTACTCCCCTTTAACAAAATCCCTAATACACTTCACAACATGTCTCAGTCTATCCTCATCCAACCCTGGATACACGCCAAACCAAAATGAGTTGTTCATAATGGCATCAGTATTCTTCATATCGCCGACAACTCTGTACTCGACGTCATCATCTACAAAACATGGGTGCTTCAACAAGTTTCCTGCAAACAACATTCTAGTCTGAATGTTGTTTTTTTCAAGATGCTGCACTATTTCATTTCTGGTAAAAGGTGCATTATCTTTGACAGTAAGAATAAAGCCAAACCAGCATGGCTCAGAATGTTCAGTTGGTTTAGGCAAAATAAAGTATTCACTTAAATTACTCAAAGAATCACGCAAGTACTTCCAATTTTTTCGTCGAGCTTTAATAAAAGAAGGTAATTTCTCAAGCTGAGCGCAGCCGACAGCCGCTTGCATATCCGTTATTTTTAGATTATACCCAAGATGAGAATATACGAATTTATGGTCATATCCCTGCGGTAGTTGTCCGTATTGTCCATCATATCTATGCCCGCAAAAATTATCAACACCAGAAGGACACTGACAGTCTCTTCCCCAATCTCTAAGCGACAGTGCGATGCGATGTAGTAGACTATTATTTGTATACACCGCTCCTCCCTCACCCATTGTCATCTGATGCGGCGGATAAAAGCTCGATGTACCAATATCTCCCACCGTACCTGTATAACATAGATTTCCGTTTATTTCAACTTGTGAGCCAAGCGCATCGCAGTTGTCTTCGATTAGCCAAAGGTCATGCTTTTTACAAAAATCTGCTACGGCAGAAAGCTCAAAAGGATTCCCAAGTGTATGTGCAACCATAACAGCTTTTGTTTTTTCCGTAAGAGCTTCCTCCAAGCCAGAAACATCAATATTATATGAGGGTATGGTAACGTCTACAAATACTGGAACAGCACCAAACTGAACTATTGGAGAAATTGTAGTAGGGAAGGCACATGCAACGGTAATGACCTCGTCACCTCGGGAAATTCTACGTTTTCCAAGAAGATGAGAGGTCAGCGCCATAAACGCCAATAAATTCGCAGAGGAGCCTGACGTCGTTGCCAAGCAATGCTTAACACCTAGAAACCGTGCAAAGTCCCGTTCAAATTTTTCTGCATACCTTCCAGAGGTAAGCCAAAAATCTAGCGACGAATCCACTAAATTAGTTATTTCATTTTCATCAAATACTCTGCCAGCATATGCTATGCGCTCACCAGCCACAAAGGTCTTTTTGCTGCCAAATTCTTCTTTGTAATACTCTTTTGTTAGTTCAATTATTCTATCCCTTAATCCCTTGCTCATGTTCATCCACCTTACTCATGTGTGCTTCTGTTAATGTTCTAAAAGTTTCTTGAAGGGGTTGTCCTAAGTTTTTGCTCTTATAAAAGCATACAATCTGCTCTAATGTTTGTTCAAGCGACCACAATGGGCTAAAGTTTAATTCCCTCTTTGCCTTGTCAATGTTTAAACGTAAAATATCTTTTTCTGGAATTGTTGTTCCTTTTGATGTAATTTCATATTTGGCAGTACATCCCCAAAGTCTGCACAAGCTTTTTGTGATCTCCTCAACGGTCATAGTAATTCCAGGGTCTGGGCCTATGTTCCATGCTCCAGAATAGTTAATGCCGTCTTCATATAGGCACTGTGCTAGTTTCAAGTACCCAGTCAAACAATCAAGAATGTTCTGCCATGGTCTGACAAACAATGGATTTCTAATCTCAACGCATTCTTCATTACAAATGGCCTTAATAATCGAAGGAATAAGCCGACTAGCAACAGGATCACCGCCGCCTAAAACGTTTGATGCTCGTGCTGTGGCAAGGCCGCATTTATGCAAAAACACGTTACGATAGGTTTCAACCACTAATTCTTGACATGTTTTACTACTTGAATACGGGTCTATTGCTCCAAATATAGCAGATGCTTCCTTAAAGCCGCCTTGAGGACAATCACCAGAATAAACTTTATCACTAGTGACAACTAACGTCGCCTTTACACTACTTATTGCACGCACAGATTCTAGTATGTTGACTAAGCCAATTACATTTACATTATAAGTTTTTAACGGCTCAAGTATTGATTCTGGAACAAAAGTGGGCGTTGCCAAGAAAAAGAGTATCTCTGGTTGTGCCTGTACAACGGCTTGTTCTAACGCTGCAACATCAAGTACATCCCCTCGAATGTCAACAAGTCCATTAAATTGTAAATCATCAAAGCACGAGCCTTCCACTGGGTCTAGGGAATAGCCCGTTACTTCGGCGCCGAGCATACAAAGCCAATAGGTAAGCCATGTGCCTTTAAACCCAGTATGTCCAACTATTAAAACTTTTTTACCACGCCAAAAATCTGCTAACACTAGTAAGACCTCTTATTTCTTCGGTATTTTTTACAATTTTACTATTTAATACATCTTTGCGCATAGCCAGTGCAAACTCAGCGTGCGTCATTAGCGTTCTCCTTTATGATACTTATTTCTTTTTCAGAAGTACAGATTTTACCGTTTTCACTACGCCATTTACATCAATGCCATAGTTTTTTTGTAGACTTTCACGTGACGCCGCAGTGTCAGCAAAAACATCTGGAATGCCTAACACGTGGATATCCCCATTGCCAGACGCGACAGCAACTCTTGTAACGGCATCACAAAATCCACCCATCGTCGTATGCTCATCCAAAATAAATATTGCCTTCTTTTCAAGAACTATCTTGCTAATATCTAACGGTTTTACCGTTGGGCTATGAACTAAGCCTACGGAAAATCCTTCTTCTTTTAATATTTCAATAGCCTGCCTTGCAACAATAGCCATAATTCCTGTCGTGAATATAATTGCGTCTGAGCCTAATGATGAGAAAGACGCTTGTCCTACTAAAAAATCTTGCAGTTTATTTTCGTGAAATTTTGGCTCACCGTTTCTACCTATTGCCAGATATGAAGGTCCATCTAATTCAAGTGCAGCAACGGTGACTGCGCTAACCTCATGAGCATCACATGGACAAAAAACTGTCATGTTTGGAATAGCAGAAGCTATGGCTAAATCTTCGATAGCGTGGTGGGTTGGTCCATGACCTCCGTAAGTCAACCCCGTGCCTGCGCCAACTAAAACTACAGGGAGCTTCTGAATCCCAATCAGCACTTTTACCTGTTCAAAAGCTCTTCCTGGTAAAAAACTAGCCATTGACAAAGCAACAGGTCGTAGTCCTCGCAGTGCAAGTCCAGCAGAAACTCCGACCAAATTTTGCTCTGCAATACCTACATTATAGTATCTATCAGGGAACTCGTCTTGAAATGGCTCAATTAAGGAAAAGCCGACTTCAGCTGTACACAAAACTATACGTGAATCAACTCTTGCACTTTCAATTATTGTTTTAATAAAAGAGGCTCTCATATCCCTAGCTCCTCTAGACCTAAATTAAATTGCTCAGCATCTGGCCACTTATAATGCCAGACGACCTTATTCTCAACAAAAGACACGCCTTTGCCTTTTATGGTATTGGCAATAATCATTGTTGGTTTTCCAGACGGTTCATTAGCTTCTTTAAGAACTTTTTCAATAGCCTCATAATTATGACCATTAATATTTGCAGTATTCCACCCAAAAGCTCTAAATTTTTCAGACAAGTCTCCCATATTTAATACTTTTAAATCATCAGCGCAGGATTGCAACATATTCCTGTCAACAATAGCTATAAGGCTATCTAGATTATGTCTAGGCGCAAACATTGCAGCTTCCCAAATAACGCCTTCATTGCATTCACCATCACCAAGCAAGACATACGTTTTTGCTGTGCTATTAATAATTCTGTTAGCCAAAGCCATGCCACAGCCAACTGACAAACCATTGCCAAGTGAGCCTGTCGAGCAATCTATACCAGGAACTCCTCCTCTTGAAGGATGAACACCCATAGCATATTTTTCATTACAAAAATCCTTAAGTTTTTCCTTAGAGAAAAAGCCCCTTTCTGCGAGCACTGCATATAATGCAGATGCTGCATGGCCTTTACTAAGAATAAAGCTATCTCTATCCCTTTCGTTGAATGAGGAAGGGCTTACATTCATAATGCCGTTATAAAGTACCGTTAATATATCCACACATGAAAAAGAAGACCCTACAAAAGAGGCTTTTTTTTCTGTTACCATACCCCAAATAGATTTTCTTGCATTGTTTGCTATTTTAGCGTAATTCACTTATACACATCCAATCATAACCCCAAAGTTTTACATAGTTGCAAAACTGATAAGCCCCTATAAATCCCGCACTTCAAGGTTTTCGTTATTAAAAATGAAAAATATATGCCGCCAGTTTCACAATGCACGCTGCTTTATTTGTTTGATTGCTTTATATGCCAACATTACTTCACAATAGGTTCACGCAATTTCAAGCCTCTAAAAACAACTCGCATAATCTTTTGCATCCATGGAAAATAACATAGTATATATCTGATAAACAAGTTTAGGTTAAAGGGTAGTACTTTGCGCATTTCTTTATAATACTTTTTTGCATCAGCCTGACGCGCATATCCAGCGGCGGTTGTGAAATTAGACTTTAAATAAGTTTCTTCAATAATTTGAAGATTTTTTGCAGTATCTACACCTAATACTTGACAATATTTTTTTTGGAATTGTCGTAGCCCTTCAGAGTACTCAATCGCTTTTTCATAAGAACCTATAATAGGTGAGGCGTGATAAGCACTATCAGGCCTCAAAACATACTTGCATAATACGTCATCAACAAACCCAACGCCCTTTTTAGTTGCAGGAAAAAAAGTCATTTGGTAATCAAGTGCAATCGGAGGGGCTATAACAATCAATTGCCCATTAGGCACTGTTGACAAAAAATCCTCTCTTCTATGCATAAAGCAAACAGGAGGGGCAAAGTAAAAAGAACTTGACAATATTAAGTCGAGTATATTTCCTTCTCTTTTACTAATAGTCGGCACTACTTTTTCAGTTATATCACTATCTAACTTATTAATGTGGACAGTGCTGCAGTTGCAATGCACATAACAAAAGTCTTGATTTTCATCCAATTTTTTAGCTAAGACTTTAACATATTCTGGCTCTATTAGGTCATCGCAATCGTAAAAGAAGAAGTAACTTCCTGTAAACAGCTTAAGACCTCTATTATAACCGCCGCCATTTGAATTAATCGGCAATTTATCGTATATTATGCGAATGCCCCGTTCTAGTAGCTTTGATTGCCATTGATAAAACTTGGATTCTGTTTCATCAGTAGACGCATGATTAACAAAAACAAGCTCTATGTTATCATACGTTTGGGATAAAATGCATTTAAAATATGTGTCAAGATATGGTGCCCCATTATAACAGGTTGTAATTATGCTTACTAGCGCTTTTGCCATTCCCTCTACCCTTCCTCAAACCAATTCTGCCCCGGCCGATACCTAAGCTCAAGCTTGCCCATAGCCTCGCCTCGTCGATTCTTCAGCACCACTGCTTCCAACTGTCTAGGCACCTGCATTTTTACCGTCTTAACACACTGTGCAATGTATCTTGTTAGCATTTTTTCTCAAAAGTCATATTTGCAAACTCCTGACAATTGCAGTCTCATGATAAACCCTGCCGAGTACTCAATTGCGCCTGATTTTTTTAAATGCTGAAAAATTAAGTTCTTCGTTGTAATTTTGCCCGTTTAGTGACGAAACTGCAATAATTGGTATGCCTAAATCTCTAAAAATCCACTTTAATCCGACTACATTATAATCCACAGATTGCTTATCTGTCAACCGTGCTGATGAAGGCATTAAAAAGTAGCCCCGTGTCAAGACATGGGGGCTAAAAAACCATGACACATGCGCTCTGTTCTTGAAAATTTTGGAACTGTATAAAGCATATCGGAATAGATGTTCCAAAATTTTTCTACAGCTCGCACGATTTCAAATCACGAGAGAAGGTCACGTCGCTTGCCGCAAGGCAGGGGTTGCCGCACACGGCAACCCGCACTAAAAGCGTAAGCACTCACTACCAAAACAGTCAAGAGGCTTTTGCGGCATAAAACCAGTGTGCGCACTGAATTTATTCCACAGCCCTCTTGACTGTTTCTAATTTTCTGCTTTATCTGCCTATCCCTTTGTCATAGGAACGAGTTTTATTTAGCGATTCTTCCGCATTCAAAAATTGTTCTTCGATGTCAGGTCTATTTTCAAAAACATTTTCAACTCGTTCTAATTCCCTGTCTTGTTGTGTAATGATATTTTTTAATTTCGAATTGTCTCCGAGAAGTTCTTTGTTTTGTTCCCTAAGTCGTTGATTTTCTTTTGCTCCTGCTGAGTCATAAATTTCTTTAACTTTTGTCTCTGCAGATGTCGCTCGTTGCTTCCATGCGTCTGCTTTAGCTTTTTCGCCCCAATATGCTTCTGCTGTTTTGATTAGGTCAGATGCTTCCTGCTTAGTAAAGCTAATGTTACCTAAAATACTAGATTTTCCCTTTGGTATATCATTTATGTTATGAAATGCACCCTGTAAGGTCGATATTTGACCGTAGAGGTCATTTGCCTTTTTTCCTTGAGCTTCTAGATAGCTCGCTTGCTTTGCTGCCTCCTGCGCAAGCCTAGAGGTCTCCCTTGAAGCCTCCTGTGCTTTGTAGCGAGAAGTAATGATATGCTCTGCCTCACTACCCTCTTTCCCTCGTTCCAAGCCGTATTGGGAACCAACAGCCTTTACAAAATCTGTTTGGATAGAATGTAGTTCCTTACGACCAAACAAAGATTTTGCCGACAATCGACCATCTGAGGTGATTGGAACAAGTCCGAGATGCATGTGAGGTGTTTTTTCGTCAACATGTACTGTAGCATTAACTATATTTTCTTTTCCGTACCTCTGTGAAAAAAAATCCAGACTATCTTGAAAAAATTGCTTCTGCTGATTTGGGGAGAGCTTCTCAAAAAACGAGCTGTCAGAGGTGACTATAAAACCACACATTACAACGGCATCTTTGCGGATTGCCTTATTCAGATTTAGACAGTCAATGCGTTTTTTTATTACTTGATGAAAATTGATATTACGTTTATGAAGAAGGTCATAATTTCCCTTGCTTTTCTCGTTGTCTATGTCTGGGTTAGTCCGTGATTCTTTTTCTCGTTGGTTGTGAGATTGGATTCCTCGGATGTCTCCTTTACCAAATTTTTGCATATGTACAACAGCAAAACTCACACTCAAAATCCTTTCTCAGTCTGCTTAAGCGGAGACGAGAGGCACACGAAGAACGAACGGGGATAAGACGAAGGAAACGAATACTTTACTCAAAGGTTGGCAACACTCAAAAATTCAAAGCTGCGCTTTTCAATTTTTCGTTTTGCCTTACATTTTTAATATTTCATACCCATCATTCACTGTCTGAATGATGGGTATGAAATATTAAAAATCCTTTAAGTAAAGTATAGCTTATTATACTTTGCAAGCAAAGTCAATAAGCTTTTTGCAAAGCAAAAAGACGGACAGAGGCAAGGGGCAATGCCACGGCTCTGATGAGGTTTCCCTAGTCGCTTCGGCGGACTAGGGCGTTGCCATACGACAAGCAGCCAGACACCAGCTCATCGATGAGCTGGTGTCTGGCTGCTTGTCAACATAAGAGGGAGTGCTGGGATGCAATGACAGATGACACCGATTATTGCAATAATCTGAAGTTACGAAAACAAGCAATTGCAACAAAGACTTTTGAATTAATAATTCAGTAAGAAAGTTCTTTATAATTGCCAAATCATATACCAGATTAATTTTCCGATAAATAAGGACCTTGAAGGTGGTATGGAAGATATAAGTCAGAATCAATATAAATTATAAAAAAATCATTATTTTCTGTAAAAAGCTTTACGACTACTGAATGTCTATTACTCAACAATGGATCTTTTTCGATACGTACAATTTGACGTCTATCGCCAAAGGAAGAATGTTCATAGAAATATTTTGCGGCGCTTTCATAATTAATAATACCATCTGGAAATGTAAATTTCGTTATATCGATAGCAGTTTCACTGGATAACTCAAATCTCATGTCTATTGTTCGACCTGTCACAGTATCAACATCAGCGGTGTAGAAGACCGTATTATTATCTCGCTTAAAAGTAAAACTCATCTTGTTTTCTGTTGTGTAGGTTATATAAGCATCGCAAGCAAGTAATTGATATCCAGTTAGGTCATAAAGTGATTGTAGAGCTCTCTCTGCCATAAATCGAGGCGTCAGTTGTGGCATACCTCGAGTTGTATCAAACATATAAGAGTCATCAGGATTTATATCCTTTTCTAAAAAACAACTGCAGTATTGACATATCCGGATCGAGAGTAAGATGACAACATATTAGTGTATTTGGGTAAATCGGGAGTAACATATTCAACACCACTAAATGAATTACCATACCCACCAGAAAAAATACGCCAGGTACTACCATCAAAACGCATTGTTAAATATCTGGATGGCCCATTATGAATATATTCATAAAGTTTTAATGACCCATTATTGATTATTAAAATACCATTATTTAGGTCTTTATTGATCATAGTAAAATTGAATCCATTTTCATTTGTAGCATAATATGGAGAGGGTAATTCTAGAATTTCAGTTCCCTTTATTTTTAATATTAAAGAGATGCCACCACCGTAATTGCTACCAAAATTTTCAAGGAATACAGCGATTTCATCATTAATTTCATCATCAATATTTCCAACTGAAATCCTTGGATAGTATATACCATCAAAACGTTTGGTGATCTCAGTACCATCAGACAAAGTAACTGTCAGTTGCGAAAACGGCGAATCTTCGTTATTGTATGATTTTATTTTCGCTGTGCCTTTTTCTTTTGAGTCAAAATTAAAGATCAACCCCGATATAATTTTATCATCTCCAATAGAGACATATCTGAGATTAGGGTTTAGCAATGACAATGAATTATCGGGCGATATAACTGCGGCAGGCAGAATTGACGACGCATCAGGATATTGGTTGCTAATATTTAATTGTGCACAGCTCGCTAATAGTATTAGAGAAATAGTACAAAGGAAAGTAGCCACCATTTTTTTTAAATTCAAGATAATTTTCCTTTCCTTTTAAAAACATGATTAAATAAACTATATCTTTACTGAGCCTATTCTGTCAATATTTAATTTTTGGATATTTAGAACAAATGCTCTAAATATCTATTGACAAATAGAAGAAGAACAAGTATATTAAATTCATGCATAGCAAATGGTACAAACGTACGTTAAAAGCCGCACTACGCAGACGCAGTATTATAACTTATTATTTTACATTTCCAGATGGACGCATCTGACAAGATGTATTATACCCAAAAGTTATTTGATTTGCGTAAAAGTATTTAAAAATTACGAAAGAGGATGAAAAACTATGGCAAATTGTGATTACACATATGATCAAGTAAAAGGCGGAACAGGCGCATTCAAGAAGGAAACCGCTCCAGTCTATTCTGAAGGTGTGGCAACTTTACAAGCACGATTAAATAGTTGTGGATATTCATTGGACGCCGATGGAAAATTTGGTCCAGGAACAGACGATGCAGTAAGGAAATTTCAAAAAGAGTGCCAAATGACTGATGATGGTAGTGCAGGACCTGCTACACTGAAGCAAGTAGATAAGGTGTATACGAACAAGTATTTTACGAGTAATAATACTAAAATTAGCAACACAGCATGGGGGTATTCAGAAATTTTGTCGGGAAGAATACCTGACATTGAACTTCTTGCAATAATGATTTATTATGAAGAAACAGTTGAGGCTGAAGCTCAATACGGCGTTGCCCAAGTTATTAAAAATCGAAGTAACAATAATGCATACATGGAATCAATAAGTACGGCACCAAATGCTTCAAAATGGGGCAGGGTTCTAGGAAAGAGTTCACAGTATAGTGGCGCGAACAAAACATCAACGCCAGTACCGATTAGAGGTAAATCCTCTGAAATTGATGGTATTAATCCTTTATGGAAAAATGCAGTTGATATTGCGACAAACCTTGTAAACGGGTCGGCAATAACAATACCAAAAGGGTATGTTGTTACATATTCCGTGAATAAGGGTGTTGTCAGCTTTTCAATAGCGTCGAGCAAGACTACGGCAGTTGCATCCCAGTTATGCCAAGCTTCATATACACACTTATCAAATCAAATTGGTGCAGGCAAAACGGGCTCATCAATAATTACGTATGAACCGTCATTTGTAGGAGCCGTAAACGTATTCTACAACCTTACTTAAAACAAGCTTTAAAAGGTCTCTTCTAAATATGTACCATATATACATTTTTATGCATAAATTACAAATAAAAAAACCATTTTGCAATTAAATGGCATAAATTTGCAAAATAATAAAGTATATAAAAGTATAATAAGTTAAAAATGGACTTTGCTACCTCAAAAATGTAGCAAAGTCCATTAAACTACAATCACAACTACAACGAGTAAAAATTTTCATAATAAAGTAAATCCAAACGCATATCTGTCGTATGTAAGTTTACTTGTCATAGACATTGCGCCGATGACCAATATTGATAACATTTATTCTTATTTGTCCATCATCAATTTCAGCTAATAACCTGTAAGAACCAATACGATAACGCCAATAACCTTTTTTATCACCCACGAGAGCCTTTCCGTGCAAACGTGGGTTAATGCACCCTACAAGATTTTTTTCTATCCAGCCGTAAACTATGGCAGCGGTAGCTTTGTCTAATTTTTGCAATGACTTAATAGCTTTGGCTGAATACTTGACAGAATACATACTACTTTAACCCCAATATCTTTCCTACTTCATCATGGGAAAACATTTCTTTATTGAGATCACTTTCATAATCGTAAATAGTTTTCAAGTCATATTCATCCTCTAGTTTTTCAAAAAAAGCTAATTTTATAGCGTCGGAAAGTTTTACTCCATGCACTTTTGCATAACCTTCCATCAAGTTTTTTTCATTTTCCGTAACACGCAAAGAAACATGTGGCATGATCATCACCTCTGTAACACATTGTAACACAACTTTTAAACTTTATCAATAACAAGTTTTCGGAATAGAAAAATAGGTACAAAGCATAAGTTAAAAGAGAATTCTAAAGATAACCAAAATTCAATTATAGCAAGTTCATTGAATTAAATGCGTATGTACTCCGTATCTTTTTCCAAAATTGCCACCATTTTTTCTTTACTATCGTTATTGCGGAAGTTGATGTGCTATCTGCAATGAGTTGTTTTTGAATAGTTCCAGCATGGAGCGCTTGAGCTGTAGAGTCACTTTGTTGGGCTTCGTGTAATGCGGATGTCAACATCTGTACACTTTGGGACTGTTCTCCGTATTATTACTTCAAAATCTCCCCACACACCGCAAAAAGTTATATCTTTTTCACTCCACATATGGTATACTGTTATCAATCAGTATACCATATTGTCTTACCCCCAGAACGGAGAATGCATATGAAAATTTTTGTGGACAAGCTAAAATCCGCACGTCTTGAGCGTGAACTCACTCAAAAAGAGCTTTCTGACCTCTCAGGGGTTCATCTTTCCACCATAAAAGCCATTGAATCCGATAGAGGTGCTGACGCTGAGCATTTGGACAAGCTGTCCGAATTTTTTGGCATACCTAAAAATGAGGTATATCTTCAAGACTGGCGGGAAACTCAAATTATTTGCATTCTCAACAACAAGGGCGGATGCGGCAAAACCTCCATATGCGGTTCCCTTGCTTACTCTCTAGCTGAACTTGGTAAAAAAGTTTTGCTTGTTGACGGCGATGCTCAACGCAATCTCACTAGCTCTTTTGGTCTGCGAAAAAGTGAAAAGCATTTTGGCATGGCAGTTGCAGGCGAGGAAAGTCTCCTAAAGGGCTACATACAAAAAACCGAATATGAAAATATTGACTTCGTTGTGGCCGATGCCACAATGGGTACTCTTGACATGCTACTTTTTACAAAACTGCACCGAGAAAACGTAGTTTCTGGAATAGTTTCACCTGTCCGTGACGCTGGAATATACGATTTTATTTTAATTGACACTAATCCAAATTTATCATTACTTAATTTTAATATAGTCAACGCTTGTAACCATGTTTTAATCCCTGTGCAAATGGCGTCCTTTGATGTTGAAGGCATTGGCACGGTGGTAGACTTCGTGGAAGGCATTCGCAAGTTTAACCCCACGGTATCTATTTTGGGCATTATCATCAACAAATACGATTTGCGTGCAAAGTCTATTACCGAAGCTGCCGAAGAAGAATTGCGTCGCCTGTACGGTCCGCTATTATTTGAAACTATTTTACGTGTAGACGTGAAAATTCAAAACGCCCAATGGGAAAACCGCCCCGTATTCTTACTCGGCTCTAGCCGTATCGCAGGCGAATACCGCGCTCTAACCCGCGAACTCCTTAAACGCTTATAGGCAGCGTGACGCTGCACCCGACAGGGCTTCGCCATGTTCTACATAACATTTGCTGCTTTCATCTGAAAAGTTCACTCGGTGAACTTTTCAAGTAAGATACATTCAAAACTAATCTCACACGCAGCGAAGCTCATGAGGGTGCAGCGTCACTCTGCATTAAACACAATAGTGATATTGTGTATTATCTTGGAGGGTGTCATTATGTCGTTAAAGAAAAAATATT
>JAVBKA010000216.1:0-2751 GCA_031546715.1 Oscillospiraceae bacterium
TTGTGGTCTGCGGGAGATACAAGCTATTATAGATTAGCTGACAAAGAGCCAACTCCATACTGCGCTCCGATGCTTGCCGTAACTGATGTCATGCTGCCGAATTCCGGCATTACCGGCGGTGTCTCCCCCGAATCCGGTGTAGACGAGAGTTTGGATAAATCGGAATATTTTTGGCTTGTACCTGCTTTGTCAGTATTAGCGTCGGGTGAATTGTTGTTGTTCGTTTTAGTTTTGAAAGGTAAGGGTAAGAAACTATAAATAAACTCTTGACATTATCTCCAATATGCTGTATAATTCAGTGCGTTTGGAGAGATGGCTGAGTGGTCTAAGGCGCACGATTGGAAATCGTGTGTACCCTAATACGGTACCGGAGGTTCAAATCCTCTTCTCTCCGCCAGATTTTGTAAAAAGCTGTCGAATTGTCCGTGAGGATAGTTCGACAGTTTTTGCGTTGATTTTTGTCATAGAGAAACTATCGTTTTTCTTCTCGTTTCAATTTACTTTGGCCGAATCCGCCGTCGCCATCTGAAACAAAATAAAGCTGTGTCATCTTCACTCATTACAATGTCTCTAAGCCACCATTTTTTTCTGCGAAATATAAAGAAATATCAAAAGGCTTTAAAACGACCTAATAGTCACCTTAGACCCTTTTAATTAACCATATTATTCTCAAGATTTATTTCAAGGCTTCAATATTACCTTGATGCAGCCGTCTTTTTTGCGGTCGAAAATATCGTAGGCGTAGTCGCCCTTACTCAGTGGTAGGGTGTGGGTGATGATGTCTGTTGCGTCAAACTCGCCTCGTTCGATGTGTTTGATAATTCGGTCGATGTAGGTGTGGGCGGGGCATTGTCCCATTTTTAGAGTGACATTTCTGCTGAAAAAGTCACCTAGGGGGAAATTGTTATATCGTGCGCCGTACACTCCTACCATCGACACTGTACCGCCCTTGCGAACAGCTTGGGTGGCAATTTCTATGGCTGATTTCGAACCGCCTTGCATTTTAAGCATTGTTTCGATAAATTCAATAACCGTCATTTTGCCGTCCATACCAACGCAATCGATTACAACGTCTGCGCCACCGTGGGTGATTTCCTTGAGGTATTCGCCTGTGTTGTCATAATCCTCAATGTTTACTACTTCTGCACCGTAACCTTTCGCATGGCTCAAACGGTAATCAACGCAGTCTACGGCGATAACTCGCTTCGCTCCCATAAAATATGCCCATTTTATGGACAGCAAGCCAACTGGACCGCAACCGAGAACAACAACTGTGTCGTCTCTTTTAACACCGCCGTTTTCTACACCCCAGTAGGATGTGGGTAAAATATCTGTGGTAAATAACACTTGCTCATCGGTGAGCTGCTCAGGAACGACACGAGGTCCAACGTTTGCATATGGGACACGCAAAAATTCTGCTTGACCTCCGTCAAACCCACCGAAGTTCTTACTATAACCAAAATATCCGCCGACTTCGCCGTTTTCGTTGGAATTGTCGCACTGGCTCCATAAGTCATGCTCACAGAACCAGCAATGTCCGCACGCTACTGGAAACGGAATAATCACGCGGTCGCCCTTTTTTACTTTTACGACATCCTTACCAGTCTCAACAACCCTGCCCATCGTTTCATGCCCAAGAATTGAGCCTTTTTCCAAGCTTGGTACCATGCCATGAAATAAATGCAAATCAGAGCCGCAGATTGCGGTTGACGTAACCTGTATGATGATGTCATCTTGGTTAATAATTGTTGGCTCGACTACGTCTTTCACGCCTATATTTCGTATACTTTCATAAACTATAGCTTTCATAGAATTCTCCCTTTTGACTAATAGTAGCGATAGTTTACCCAGCATGGAATAATTTACTCATTATGATCTTCAACCCGCTACCGCAATATGCACATAACGTAAGTGTGGACAAAAAACAGAGGTCGGCGTCCTTTCGGACACCGACCTCTGTTTTTATATAGCGTTTGCTATTAATATTTTCCGAAATCGCTGGAAACTGATTGCGGTGAATAGGACATGGTGTTCTTTTCAGGCATAGAGATTTGCTTTCTGCCTGATGATACACTTCCTGCAAATCTAGATTTGCTACCGCTTGAATTTTTGAGTTTAAACTGAGCAACAAGTTCTTCTAGCATATTTGATTGTCCGCTCATTTCTTCGGATGCGGCGGCACTTTCTTCGGCAGTTGCGCTGTTTTGCTGTACAACTTGAGCAACTTGGTCGATACCAGTATTAATCTGCATAATACCTGCAGTTTGTTCCTCTGAAGAACGGGCGATATCGTTGACAATTAAGGTAGATTCGTTAATACCTGTAACGATTTCGTTAAGTGACGCGGAGGTATCTTCTGCGATTCTTGCACCAAGCTGAGCTTTTTCCATTGAGTTAGCAATCAAGCTTCCAGTGTCTTTAGCGGCGGCGGCACTTTTAGCTGCAAGGCTGCGAACTTCTTCCGCAACAACGGCAAAGCCTTTGCCATGCTGACCTGCACGAGCTGCTTCAACTGCTGCGTTAAGAGCGAGGATGTTAGTTTGGAATGCAATATCGTCTATAACTTTGATAACCTTGTTAATGCTTTGGCTGGCTTCGTTAATTTCCTTAACGGCTGCCATCATCTGTTGCATTTGACCAGAACCCTTTTGTGCGTTACCTCTGACAGCGTCAGAAAGTGAAGCGGCTTTTTTAGCAAGGTCGGCGTTTTGTTTTGTTTTTGTTGCAATCTCAGAAATTGAGCTTGATAGC
>JAVBKA010000163.1:0-5706 GCA_031546715.1 Oscillospiraceae bacterium
GGTCTGCCCGTATTCAACTTGTTAAGAAGCCTGTCAATTGTTTCCTTGATATCGTCATCGTCAGTTTCAACTGTCTCATCGATGGTATCTCTGTCAATGCCGTGCTGAGAAAGTGCTTGTCTAACCCGTCTTGGGCCGTAACCCTTTGCTGCTTGAGCGTCCGCTAAATATTTCGCAAACCGTTCGTCGTCAATATAACCGTTGGTCATTGCCCACTCGACTGCCCCAAGGACTTCGTCTTCTTCAAAGCCCTTGTTCAACAGTTTTTTGTACAAATCACTGGAGGAATGGTCCTTGCGGGCTAAGATATACGCCGTACACTCACGGGCAGTCATTAGTCCTCATCATCCTCATCTGCAACCACTGGCACTGGCTTGCCTGCTTTTCCCTTTGACGGCAGTGTTGCCTTGACTTTTCTTGTCATTTGAAGCTTGTCTGCGTTGCTCTTAATGTCTGCTTCAAGCTTATCGGCGGCTTCGGCATTGTCCTTGAAATACTGCTTGGCACTGTCTCTGCCCTGACCAAGCCTAATTTCGCCCATGGAGAACCATGCGCCGCTTTTTTGTACGATATCCAACTTTTCCCCAAGGTCAACAAGCTCACCTGGACGAGAAATGCCTTCGCCGTACATAATATCAAATTCCGCTTCCTTAAATGGAGGCGCAACCTTGTTTTTAACAACCTTTACACGAGTGCGGTTACCCACAACATCCGAACCATTTTTAATGGACTCAATTCGCCTTACATCCATACGGACAGAAGCGTAAAACTTCAGCGCACGTCCTCCGGTGGTGACCTCGGGGCTGCCGTAGGATATGCCAACCTTTTCACGGAGCTGATTTATAAAAATTGCAACAGTATTAGTCTTAGAAAGTGCGCCTGCAAGCTTACGCATTGCTTGGCTCATAAGTCTTGCGTGTAAGCCTACGACGCTTTCGCCCATTTCGCCGTCAATTTCAGCCTTTGGAACAAGCGCGGCGACTGAGTCGATAACAATTACGTCAATGGCACTGCTTCGGATAAGGGCTTCGGCGATTTCGAGAGCCTGTTCGCCATTATCTGGCTGCGCTACTAACAGACTTTCGATGTCAACGCCTAATGCGTGGGCATATTTAGGGTCTAGTGCATGTTCAGCGTCAATGAAGGCGCATTCGCCCTTGCGTTTTTGGGCTTCTGCGACAATATGTAGCGCAAGGGTTGTTTTACCTGAGGATTCAGGTCCGTAAATTTCAACAATTCTGCCTTGCGGAACGCCGCCGATGCCAAGAGCCACGTCCAGACCAATTGAGCCTGTTGGAATTGCATTGACTGTCAGCTTTTGGTTGTCTCCCAAGCGCATGACTGTTCCTTTGCCGTAATGTTTTTCCAATAGCTCAATTGCAGTTCCAATGGCTTTTTGCTTATCCATTTTATCTCTCCGTTCAAATTTCTACACTCGTATAATACTTTAAGCTGTTCAGCCGCTATATTTTATTCGGCATTTTCCGAATCTTTATGGGCAATATCTTCGCTTATAACACCGCCGCTGGTTACATCATCGCTTTTAACATCCTCAACTGCGGTATCAGAAATTTCAGCTTGCACAACAGGTTCATCTGGAATGATGTGCCCTGTAACGACACGGTCGATACCCGACAAATCCTTATAAATCTCTACATTTTTAAACTCATTCATTCTAAGAATATCCGCAACTGCCTCAGCCTGCGTATAACCAACCTCGAAGAACAATGCTCCGTGCTTGCCTAACAGGCATTTCCAGTCCCGCGCAACAGAGCGGTAGAAATCCAGACCATCGCCGCCGCCGTATAACGCAAGCTTTGGCTCAAAGTCCTTAACAGACCTGTCTAGATTTTCGTACTCCTCATGAGTCAGATACGGCGGATTGCAGACGATAGCGTCAAAAACTCCAAGTTGAGAGCTGAGTGGCGGATTAAGCGCATCCATTTGAACGGCCACAATAGTATTTTTACAGTTCTGGGCATTTATTTTAGCAATCTTCAACGCCTCAAGGCTTATATCGCCCATAACCACATGGCTTTCGGGCATTCTCATAGCAATTGTCAATCCAATACAGCCACTGCCGCAACATAAATCCAGCACTCGGGGGCTTGAATACCCTTGCACATAGGTAAGCACCGCCGCCGCCAGAATTTCAGTGTCCGACCGTGGGATTAGCACATCGGGGGTGATTTCAAGCGTGTTGGCAAAAAAGTCCCACTGCCCGAGAACGTAGGCAAGGGGCATACCAGTGAGCCGTTTTTCAACAAGCCGCTGAACCTTCTCAGGGGTGGCATCAGAAACATACTGATAGGCATCCCTGACAATATCGGCTCTGGTTTTACCAAGCACCACATGCAAAATCTCTTTCGCCTCAAACTCAGCATTGTCAATCCCCGCTTTAATAAAGGCTCTGCGGACAGAAAGATAAAGCTCACTGACCGTCGGAGCTTTAGCAATGACTTCGATATGATTTTCTATTGGCGATCCCATGCGTCAGCACCCTTTTCCTTTGGCAAAACATATGTTAAAGCGGCAATTCCAACCTCAATCATGGAATTGTCAGGCTCTCTAGTCGTGAAATTTTGAAGCGCAAGTCCCGGGGCGCGCAGAACTCTAGTCAGCACATTGTCATGTCTTCCAATCAGGCGATTGACTTCATAGGACACACCGACGACAATCGGAAGCATCGCAAACCGTAGTAGAATGCGAACGACAGTAATGTCTCCAATAGGACCAAGAGTATCCTCAGATACCCATAAAAAGGAAACAAACCCGATGATAACGACCATCAATAAAAAACTTGTACCGCAGCGAGGGTGAAATCTTGAATGCTTGCGGACGTTTTCTACCGTCAGCGCATCCCCCGCTTCGTAACATGCAATGGTCTTATGCTCCGCTCCGTGATAGGAGAAAACCCGTTGAATTTCCTTCATTCTGGACACTAACAGCATATACCCAAGCAAAATAACAAGGCGAATGGCGGTTTCCACGAGGTTGCGCAAAACTCCAGAGCCAAGAGCCTCGTTAAATAAGCCGACTAAAAATGTTGGCAATATGGTGAATAGTCCCACTGCAAGTATAAGCCCTAACGCCATAGCAATAGTGGTTACAAGCTTTTCAGCCTTTTTGCTGCCAAGCTTATTTTCAAGCCACGCATCAAACTTTGACGGCTCGCCCTCATCCTCGGGAAAAAATCCCGCTGACCATGTCAAGGCAGCCATGCCCTGCTTTAAGGACGTGACAAGACCCACCACTCCCCGAATGAAAGCCCAGCCCGCAGGAGGAAATTTCTCCTTATAGCTGACATTTTTATACTCTTTAACCTCTTGACCATTTGGACCATTGACGACAATTGCAGTCTTATCTGGTCCCCTCATCATGATTCCTTCAATTAGTGCCTGACCTCCGATAGAGGTTTTAAAGCGTTCTTTATCGTTTTGCTGATTATCAGTGTTTTTCACTTGTTTTTTTGACATTATAGACCTCCTTCGGCGAAATGCGGTACAAAAGAACACTTTTCGCCGAAAAGGTCTTTAACGTGTAAAACCGAGTTTTTTAACTCAGTTGACTAAACTAACAGTGAATAAATATCGTTTGCATACGCCACAGGGTCTGAAACTGCAAGCCCTTCAATAAGCAAGGCTTGATTATACAGCACCTTGGAAAGCTTTTCGCATTTGCTCTTGTCAGAATTAAAATATGCTTTTAAAGTGCCGTACAAAGCGTGTTCAGGGTTAAGTTCCAGAACCTTTTCAGCCTTTGCGCCAGGATTTCCAGGCATATTTGCAAGCACCTTTTCCATCTCAATGGAAAGCGCGCCGTCAACTGACAGGCAAACAGGATGAGATTTTAGTCTTGCAGAGAGCTTAACGTCCTTCACGCTGTCTTTTAAGGTTTCCTTGACAAATTCGATTAGGGTTTTGTCGTCGTCTTCAGCTTCCTTAGCGGTATCGTTTTCAAATCCGATATCACCAGAGGAAACACTGCGGAATTCCTTTTCTGAGTACTTTTCCAGAATTTTAATAGCAAATTCGTCGATATCATCTGTAAAATACAGAATTTCATAGCCCTTATCTGCCACAGCCTCGGCTTGGGGCAGCTTGGCTATTTTATCAATGTTTTCGCCTGTTGCATAGTAAATGTACTTCTGATCCTCCGGCATACGACCGACATACTCTGCAAGAGTGGTTTTCTTTTTCTCAAAGGAGGACACAAACAGTAGTAGGTCAACCAAAATGTCCTTATGTGCGCCCCAATCGGCGTACACGCCGTATTTAAGCTGACGTCCGAAGCTTTCGAAAAACTTCTCATACGCTTCTCTGTCAGAGGTTTGCAGGCTTAACAGCTCGGATTTTACCTTGTCCTGAATGCGCTTTGCAATATGTTTAAGCTGACGGTCATGCTGTAAAAGCTCGCGGGAGATATTCAGCGATAAATCGGCAGAGTCAACCAAGCCCTGCACAAAGCTAAAGTGGTCAGGCAACAAATCCGCACATTTTTGCATTATTAGGACGCCATTGGTGTATAGTTCCAGCCCTTTTTCGTACTCTTTTGTGTAAAAATCATATGGTGCAGACTGAGGAATGTACAAAAGTGCAGTGTAGCTGACTGCGCCGTCAACATTGACATGGATATGCTTAATAGGCTTGTCAAAGCCGAAGTGTTTGTCCTGATAAAAACGGTCGTAGTCTTCATCGGAGAGCTCGTTTTTGTTTTTGCGCCAAATCGGAACCATGCTGTTTAGGGTTTCTTCTTCGGTGTAATCCTCGTAATCTTTGTCACTGCCTTCAATCAGGCGTTTTTTGGTGACTTCGATTTGTATAGGATATTTTATAAAATCAGAGTATTTCTTTACAATTTGCTTAATTCTGTACTCTTGTAAATACTCTGAGTAGTTTTCGTCCTCAGTGTCCTGCTTAAGGGTCAAAATAACCTGCGTTCCATTCAGCGCGTTATCTATTTTTTTAATCGAGTAGCCGTCAGAGCCTGACGATTCCCACTCGTAGCATTCCTCGCTGCCATGTACTCGGCTACGGACTGTAACTAGGTCAGACACCATAAATGCGGAGTAAAAGCCCACGCCGAACTGTCCGATAATGTCGACGCCGTCCTTGGGAGCATTGTCTTTTTTGAAGGCAAAGGAACCGCTCTTGGCAATTGTGCCCAAATTGCTTTCCATTTCCTCCTTGGACATACCAATACCTGTATCAGAAAGTGTAAGTGTACGAGCGTCCTTGTCAATGTCGATGTAAATGTAAAAGTCGCTTTTATCAAATTCCGTGTTTTCATCTGAAAGTGCGATATAATAACGCTTGTCCAGCGCATCAGACGCGTTAGAAATCAATTCACGAAGAAAAATCTCCTTGTGTGTGTAGATTGAATGGATCATTAAATCCAACAACCGCTTAGATTCAGCTTTAAATTCTGTTTTTGACATATTCCTTCTCCTTTGTAAAAGATTATAATATTGCAGATATCTACAAATTAGCATTATATCATAATTAAAATATATTTCAACTAAAACTTCAAACAAAAACACCACGAAAAATCACGACACCGTTTTGGTGCCGTGATTATATAGTATGAGAAGCCTTATCACGCTCCCTAACCCTGTCGCTTCGGCACCCAGCAATGCCTTGGAAGGCCTTGCTGAGTGCCTGCGCTTTTCATGAAAATATGCAAGCATATTTTCACTACCGGGTTAAT
>JAVBKA010000083.1:0-3605 GCA_031546715.1 Oscillospiraceae bacterium
GATGCCTAGGGTCGGCTAAAAAAACACATAGTCGTCACCGCCTTTGAACACGCCTCGGTACTGGAAACTGCAAAGTATATGGGCAACAACGGCTACAGTGTAACCATTGTAAGCCCCGACGCTACTGGACATATTACCCCAGAAGCAGTTTCCAACGCTTGCAAAGAGGATACATTTCTGGTCAGCACAGTACTGGTATGCAGTGAAACAGGCGCAATATCGCCTTTAGAGGATATCTGCAAGGCAGTTAAAGCCATTTCAAAGGACATTTTGGTGCATTCGGACTGTGTGCAGGGGTACGGACACTTAAATATTGATGTAAAGCGTTTTGGCATTGATGCTATAACCGTCAGCGGTCACAAAATTGGCGGGATTAAAGGTGCAGGTTTTGTATATCTGAAAAAAGGTCTGCGCATGACGCCGCTGCTTCATGGCGGGTCGCAGGAGAACGCCCGTCGGGCAGGAACGGAAAGCCTCCCTGCAATTGCAGCCTTCGCCGCTGCCGTCAGTCAACGCCGAGCCGTTGACCCCAACTTGCGTCCATATGCAATTGAACGGCTGACTTCAATACGCGGCGTGAGGTTGATTCCTTCGCCTGACGCTCCGCATATCATATGTGTATGCATGGAAGGTGTCCCCGGCGAGGTCGCCGTTAGAATGCTGTCGGATTTACAAATATGCGTTTCAACTGGTTCAGCCTGTAAAAAAGGCGCGAGAAGCACTGCCCTTGCATCAATGAAGTTGAGCGGAAACGTTTTGGATAGTATAATTCGCGTGAGTTTATCATGGGAAAATTCAGAAAACGACATTAATATTTTATCCGAAGCACTTACAAATATATCGAAAAAATTTCATATCGAAAAAAATTAAGGTGGCAATTATGATTTACAATTCACAGGACACGTATTATAAATATCCCTACGGAGCGGTAGAAAAGGGCACCATTGTCACCTTTCGTATTACCCCTCAGCGCAGAATGGGGCTTGGTAGGATTTATCTTTGCTATTGCAATGACTTAACAAATGAGCAGTTCACAAAGCAACTGAACTGGATTTCAATAAAGGACGATTCCGACCTTTATGAAGTCACACTGGACACCTCTGAGCTTCTAGGGCCTGTCTGGTACTGGTTTTCCTTCGAGGTCGCAGGTAAGCACTCAGGCTACTTCGGCAAGGACTCAAAGGAAGGCGCTGCTGTTTTTGCAGAAAACCCACTTACATATCAGCTTACAGTCTACGAAAAAACAGTAACTCCCGACTGGTACGGCAGAGGTGTAACATATCAGATTTTTCCTGACCGTTTTAACCGCCATAAAATTCCCGCAAAATTTCGTAACAGAGTTATCCATAACGACTGGAACGATTGCCCTGTTTACGCCCCCAACAAAGAGGGCGAAATCCTCAACAACGACTTTTTTGGCGGCAGTATTCAAGGAATTATTGAAAAACTGCCATACATTGAGAGTATGGGCGTCAGCACTATCTACTTAAGCCCAATATTTGAGGCATATTCCAACCATCGTTACGATACTGCGTCATATGAAAAGGTTGACCCCATGCTGGGCAACAACGAGGACTTCGAGGAGCTATGCGCAAAGTCTGCAAAGCTGGGAATCCGCATAATTCTTGACGGCGTTTTCAACCATACAGGTTACGACAGCATATACTTCAACGGTCGCGGCACTTATGACACCGTGGGAGCGGCTCAAAGCAAGGACTCCCCTTATTTTGACTGGTATGAGTTTCAGGAATGGCCCAAAAAATACTCCTCATGGTGGGGAATTTATACATTACCTCAGGTAAACGAGAGCAACAAAGGGTACATGGACTATATAATTGAAAACAGCGACAGTATTGCAAAGCGTTGGATAAAGGCTGGCGTGTCAGGCTGGCGGCTTGATGTGGCAGACGAGCTTCCTGATGAATTTATTGAGCGTCTGCGTATTGCCGTGAGGGAAGAAAATCCCGACGCGATTCTTATCGGCGAGGTCTGGGAGGACGCGTCTAACAAGGTCGCATATGACGTAAGGCGCAAATACCTGTTAGGCAAGGAGCTTGACGGCGTCATGAACTACCCTTTTAGGGACAGCACTATTAGCTTTGTCCTTGGTGGCAGTGCATGTGATTTTAAAGAGCGAATGGAAAACCTCAGAGAAAACTATCCCAGAGATGCATACTTTTCACTGATGAACTCCCTTGGAACTCATGATACTCCGAGAATATTAACAGTTTTAGGAGCAGATTCAGAGGATTGGGGCTTGGACAAAAAGAAAAAGGCGGAAAGTACCCTGAGTAAAGAAAGGCTGACCCTTGCAACTGCCCGCTTGAAAATGGCGGCTGCAATTATGTTTGCTTTCCCCGGTTCTCCCTGCGTTTACTATGGCGACGAAGCAGGCGTTGAAGGCTTTGAAGACCCGCTCAACCGCCGCACCTTCCCGTGGGGCAACGAAAATGCTGAGATTACAAACGCCTTCAAGACCTTGGGAGCAGCCAGAAAGTCCTCAATGGCAATGCAAACAGGGGACATTGTTTACCGCAATACAGGTCGGGACGATGTGCTGATGTTTGAGCGTGTAAGCGGCATTGACCATGTATTTTGCGTTGCAAATAATGGTTCTGGGCCTTTTACAGTTAAGCTTGAAAATACTACCAATAAAAACCTGCTGACAGGTATAGAAATAACGGAAAATGAATATGTTATTGAAGGCATGACAGCGGTCTTGATTTCGTTTACGGAGTAATGATAATAAAAATAGTCAGGTGAGTGTGTGAATTACCGTATATTGGAAAATGTTCTGGACGGCTTTGACTTTAGCCGAATGCGGGAGCAGTCCGGACTTGGCAAAATAGAGGTTGCATTGTTGGACACTGCGATTGACAACTCCTTGTTTACATTATCAGCCCATACAGATAATACGTCCGAAATTGTGGGAATGATACGCATTGTGGGAGACGGCGCATTTGTATTCTTGATATATGATGTTTTAGTAATCCCTGAGCATCGCAGCAGAGGCGTTGGCACAATGCTTATAGACGCAGCACTGCGAAAAATTGAATCCTCAATGCCCAAGGGCATGTGGGTGACTGTAAATCTCTTCGCGGCGCAAGGCAAGGAGGAGTTTTATAAAAAGCTCGGCTTTTGCGAGCTTCCTACTACAAATTTTGGTGCTGGAATGCAAAAAATGTTTAAAGCCGGCAGTTGAAAACTGCTGGCAACATGCGGCGACCGCTGGTTGAGGCGATTTAAAACCAAGTTACTTTTAGAGCAAATTTATGAGGATGTATCAAAAACTTTGGCGAACAAAGTTCGCCCCTACATACGGTACTGTGATTGTCCATGACCACCCTATGTAGGTAACGCATTTTTGCGTTACGAGTTTTTTGATACATCTTCAAATATTTTTTTAGGTATTAGTAAAAAATTCTTGACAATAGATACTATATAGTGTTATATTCTAAATAGTACTAATTATCATTAAGGAGAAACTCTCTTGCGCAATACTATTCAGCGTCAAATTATTTTGGACACCGTCAAAAAAATGCACACCCACCCCACCACAGAAGAAATTTATCAGGAAATCCAGAAAAAGCATCCAACTATCAGCA
>JAVBKA010000029.1:0-13795 GCA_031546715.1 Oscillospiraceae bacterium
TCTATAAGTTATAATTGCAAAATAAGTTTGACCTAGAGCGATTACTTCTTTGAGAGGATCGCCTTTTTGCACAATGAGATAACAAGCGTAGCGTGAAAGTTCGTAGTCTACAATTTTTTTCGATGTTGCACCTGCTTTCACGATTTTGTTGACGTCAACAAAATCGTTGTCTACATCATGTCCGCTGTTTTTACAGGCAAGCATCGCCTTGTTAATTACCTTTGTAAAATTCCGCCATTCTGAATAGTCTAATACTAGCCCAAGCTCACGAGCAGACCAAAACTCACTTCCATCTGGTCGAATAGTTTTAATATTTTCAAATAATTTATACTCAGGGGCGTTAAGGCTACTCATGCTTTTTTACCTCCCCAAGCATTTCAATCAGCGTTTGTTTCAGTCGACCATTCATAGGTGAATTTGGGTCAAAGCACATATCAATAAAGTGTCTCATTTCAGGACTATTTTCTGCTATACGGGGGTGGAACTCATAAAGTTTTCCCTGTGGTTCATCTGTGCGACCGAAAAGATAATCAAGCGACACGTCGAAATAGTCAGCGTACCAAAGTATAGTTTCAAGTGGTGGGTCACCGTTAGCACTTTCATAGCGATTGATGCTCACTTGAGATGTACCAACCATCTCTGCAATCTTGACCTGCGAAAGTTTTATACTTGCACGAAGTGACCTCATTCGTTCACCAAGAATTTTCACGCAACCGCCTCCTTGTCTGCCATAATTATATTCGTACATTCTATATTTGTCAATAATATTTTCGAATAAGATGTGACTCTGTCGCTAACCGAACCTTGCCTCACGTTCGCAGCTCCCGTCATTCACAAAACGAGCCGATGACATTTCCCGACATTGGGGCAAATGAAATCGGCATGTTCTGTGCTTTGGGATAAAAAGTCGTCAGACATTTTATCCCAAAGAGGGTTTCCAAAGGGTTACCTTTGGCGCACGACTTTGGAACAAAGTCTAGTGAGTTATGCTTACCCCACCGACTGGCGGGAAAAGGCTCGAAGAGCGGGCAACGCCCGCTTGACAGAGCGTGCAAGGGGTCGACCGTAGTCGGCAACTTGCTTGAGCGACAGGAAAACGAGCTGTGATTTTCGAGCCTGAGGGCGAGAAAAGCACGGCTTGTTTTTATAAGGTGGGGTGAGCATACGTTCCTCGTTTCTAGCTCTCGTCGCAACTACACGCTCACATCTGCCCCTACAGTTTTACACAAATATTTGCTAAATCCGCTACTTGTTTATAAGTTGGGAAAGAATACTCTATTTGAAAAATTCAAGTTCATATTGAATAAGTCCACATTTTTCAGCTACATGATTATTGCTAATATATCTTAAAACGCTATCCTCGTTCAAATCAGTGGGAATACTTTTGGAGATCTTATTAATTGCAGACGAAGGTATTCCATACTCTAGTAGTAATGACAAATTAGGTGGTAAAAAACTATTTTCAAGAATATTGGCATAGTACAAATAATCCCCATGGGCAATACTTCGTTCTGCACATACATATTTTTGTAACACATGAACCACACTTAACCATTTCGGAACCTTGTATTCAATCCAGTGACGTAGAATCTGGAAACTGTCTTTAATAGCTTCATCAAGTATATCGGCATTACTTTTTTTCGAATTGATTGCTAACTTTCTATAATAATCATAATTTTTTGATATTAACATGTTGACTGATTTATTCTGAGTATATATTGATGTAACAGTTGCAAGTTTATCTGTTGTCATGGGCGTTGTTGTTTCACCGGGTTTAATTAAATATTTCCAAGATAATTCAAGAATATATTTTAACTGATCTTTATTCGGAAAACCTGACCAGCATATAAGGGATGTATTACTCAAATTCATCAATTCAGTTAGAATCCCATGCTGTCCTCTTATGCTAACTCCATTTTTTTTGAAAATGTCTTTAATGGATTCAGGTATACCTTGGACATACCTGTTCTGTTCACTATTAGAATCTCTAATTTCATTTACATCAAGATTGATTAAAACTTCATCACTTATTGGATTTTGCTCGAAAAATGGTATGTCAATTGTAACTTTTTCTTTTTCTGGTGGCCTATTAAAATTATATATGTTCCCAGTTAAATGCACCATCATCCTGCCGGCTCGACCTTTAATGTTACTGTAATCAAAATAGTCTATTTTTTTCTTATTGCCTTTTGTCTGATCATAATAGATAATATTTTTTGCGCAAGTATTCACCCCCTCAATAATGGTGGTTGTACAAAATATGCACCTTAATTTAAGTTCATTAAAATATGCAATCAAAGAAGCGGTAATATGTCTTGGTAATGCTCCATCATGTATACCAATGCCATAATTAAGACATGTAATAAGCGACCAGTCTTTATTAATATTTTTTTCAATCCATTCAACTATTGGCAAAGGAACGTATGGTTTTATCCCCATGCTATTTAAATATTTGGCATAGGATTTGGACAGCGACCGAACTCGTGCAGGGGAAGAACAGAATATCAAAGTCTGTTCGTTTCTCAAACTGTAAAGCAACTCAAATAGTCTAAATTCCTTTGCAGCTGTTTTTTCTTTAGAATTTCCCGTTATTAAGGAAATTTCATCAAATAGATTAACTTCGTTATTCAACACTAGTGAGTAATTTGTCTTGTAAAAATCTGCGTTAAACGCCTCGGCAAACCCATCCGAGATTGATTCTATATTAGGGCCTAACATCATAAAAGAACTTTGATGTTTTCTCAGCAATAAATGCACTGCATTGTTTAATACATCTGAGCGCTCATCGTCGCGTTGGGCACTCAGTTTATAAAATTCATCTACAATAAAAAAATCTATGGCGGGTAGATTACTATATTCCATTACTCGTTCAGCAGTTAAAACAAATATATTTCCTTTATTAGCATCGACAGTTTGGGATGTTTTAACGATTATTTTATAGCTATCGCTATACTTACTCAGCTTTTTTCTGGTTTCATCAAGCAACGCAAGCGTTGGCTGAATAACTACAATGTTTTTGAATGCTTTCGATGCAACAACCTCTTCAATAAGTAAACTTTTACCAAAGCTAGTAGGTGCGCTGACAATTAAGTTCTTACCCGCTCTGAGAATATTAACCAATTCTTTCTGTTCCTCGTGGAAATATACCCCTTTCAAATTACTTGAGCGAAAGTATTCCTTGCGTATTAAATCTGCAGTATGCGTAAGTTTGAGCTTGGACTTATACTTTTCCAGATATGGATAAAAACCTATTGATTCAAAAAGAGCTATCCATAATTCGTGGGCATCAGGAGTAACTTTTCGCCAATTCTCTATAATAATTACTAAAACTTCTTGCAATTCTTTTTTCAACTGAGGCTGACTAGTAAAGGCAGCATATTTTTTCGCTACAATAAAGCTAAATTCCAGATCTATTATCTCTGCCTCAATTATCTTTTTTATGAAGTCAGCGCTCACTATAATTCACCTACACTTTGTAAACGGCTTAAACTTTTATGAAGACCTGTTACAAGATCTTTCTTTGACTGAATTGGAAATAGAAGCAAGATCAAGTTTAACTTTGTAGCATGGGGATGGTCATTATTTTTATCAAAGTAATTTTTGAGTTCATTCATTTCATACTCATATTCTTTTATAAACGCTGGCAAGCTCTCATCATCATACTTCGTGAACAACTCACTTTCATAAGTACAAAGAAGGGGAATACAGATTTGCTCAAATTTACTCTTCAAAGTGGTTTGTGCATTCATTATTTCAAGCCATTTATCTTTTTCAGGTATATTATTCAGTCCTGTAATTTTCCTTGAAATAATTGCAAATTCGTCATTTAAGTAATCTGCAACAAAGTGACTTTTGATGTCATCAATTAATTCTTTTACGCCTGCCTTACCATTAGTGTAAAGCTTAGACTCACCTAACCATAATGTTTTTGTACTTTCATGGATATGCACTGCATCAAAACCATGTACAGTCGAACCGTAAGCGTCTTTAAAAAATATTTTTGAGATTAGAGGAATGGTGTCCTTATAGGCTCGTAGCAATAAATGTAAAATAAGCTCACCAAACTCTCCTCTCCTTAGGTATTTATCAGAAATATTATCGCCTAAAATTCGACCTGCGTTGTATAGATCTCTAACTTTTTGGAAGACATCGATTTTATAAATTGCCTTTGCTGTTTCTATACAAACATCAATAATTTCCGTATTCTTTGTTTCGGTTCCTAAATGATGTCCAAAAGCAAACTCGGGAATTACTCGTGTTAAGACCTTAACCAAGCTGTCAATTCTATATGTTGAATTACCATTATCATCTAGATCAAAACCAACGAAATATGTACTTAAGTCACACTTGTTAAAATGCTGGACAATTACTTTGTCTGCACCAAAAGCACTCATTTTTTCACCACCAGTTTCTGATACCTCTCCATCAATGCTGCCACGCAACTCGCCTCACTCGTATCCTTAACAGAAAATCCATACAACTTCATAACAGCTGCATCAAGGGCACGGTGAGACTTAAGAAGTTCGGGCGGCATAGTCAGCGGGTCATATAGATCGGCAAGGGAACTGTCAGGAAACAGAGCGCGTGCATCAAGAACTGCTTGCGCCAACTTTTCGATCATTGTTTTCTGTTCATTCGTTGCGTCGGGCCAGGGAAAATTATTGTAGACAATATCTTTTGAGTAAGTATAATCACTCTTTAGTCGCCCGCAAACAACCCTAACCCATGCCATATGTACATTGGAAGTTAATACACCAAAATGATACAGTGTAGCATTTTCAATAATAAAGAGTTTGTTTCCTACAATTGTATCGCTGTTCAAATAGCCAATCGGTATATATCTCCTGCGTTCTCCTGAAACTATCGGAATAGCGACAAATTTATCAGGATTTCTTGATTCTCTAAACAATGTTGGCGTTTCGGATAACCTACGCGCTCCTGCGTCGGTACTGCTTGCGCGCATTTTTCTGACAATATTAACTCGTTCTATGACAAGTGGCATTTTTCGCAATTCAGACGGCGGGCAATCTTTTAGCCACAAGCAATATCGAGGCTTATTGTTGATGAACTCGTACCCCATCATATATTTCTTAATGTATCTTACTGCCAATGGTTCTCTAGAAATGAAATCCGTGTAGTCTTCGGCTTCAATTATTAAGTTGCCACCATCCATAGCTTGGTTACCCATAATAATTTTGGGGACTTCGCACAACGGTTTTGCCCGGCTTGTGACAACAGTGTTGCCAGCGTTCAAAAGATAGGGATTTATTTTATCGACATAGGAGGGTATTCCATCGCCTGAAATATCTTCATATTCCACCAACAATTTGCTCAACCTATTCGTCTGCGAAAAACCTATGATAACGCAATGTACAGCGGCTTTTCCTTTGGCTTCATTGCTCCATTTGAAGGTTCTATGTGCAAAATTAATGTTGACTTGATACATGTCGATTAAAATGTTCCACAGTTGACCGACTTGTGAACCTTGCACAATGCTATTTGTTGACACAAAAGCTGTTTCAATTTTCGTACCTGAATATACTCAGAAGCCTTTTTATACCACGCCCCGACATAATCAAGTAGTGCCGTTTTACATATTTCGCCAAAAACAATTTGCATATCGTCTTTTTGCTCTTGCGTGGCATATTTAAACCCTTTGAACGGCGGATTCCCCAGTATATAACTCAATTCATGCTTCGGTACAACACTTTCCCAATTGATCCTTAGCGCATTCCCGTGAACAATCGTTGCACTCTGAGTTAATGGCAGGCGCACAAACGGAATGCCAAAATAATCTGCCACAATGTTATTCATTTGATGATCCATCAACCACATGCCTACCTGGGCGATTTGACAAGGAAAATCTTCGTACTCAATACCATAGAACTGGCCTACATTCACACGTATGTCCTTTTCCAAAGGATTTTCCAATATACTGCTCTGCGCATAGGCAAGTCTGCTTAGCTTCATTTTCAACACTTCAAACTCAAGCGTCCGCAATTCACGGTAGGTGACAATTAGGAAATTTCCGCAACCGCAGGCGGGGTCAAGGAATGCTAATCGCGCAACCTTTTCATGGAAGCGTTCAAGTGTAATTGGGTCAGTCTTTATACGATCAAACTCATTCCATAGTTCGTCCATGAAAAGAGGGTTTATCAGCTTTAGAATATTTTCCTCACTGGTGTAGTGCGCACCCAACTCCCGCCGCTGGTCTTTATCCATAACGCCTTGAAACATTGCACCGAAAATAGCGGGGGAGATTTTGTTCCAGTCAAAATGCTCGCAATCAATCAGAGTTTGCCGCATTTTTGCATCAAACTCCGCAGATGGCAACAAATCCTTGAACAGACCGCCGTTGATATAACGGAACTGCTTCAACTCATCGGACAACAGCGTGCGTTTTGACCGAGTTTCCTCTGGCATGTTGAGGATTTCAAATAGTTTGCCAATCCGTTCCGACAAGTCAGACCCGTCAGGTTTGGAATTTTCAATGTAACGGAAAAAGCTATCTTGCGGAAAAATGCCCGTGTCATCAGCAAACAGACAAAATAATAGGCGCACAAGGTACACCTCTAAGATGTGACCCTCATACCCATTACTTTTCAAAGCGTCGTGGAGCTTGGCCATTTTTTCGGCGGCCTTGACGTTGACTTCTACTTGATCCTCACGTGTGCGCTCGGTTTGATACCCGGCTATGTCCGCAAACCGTTTGATATGCTTGCGCAAATCCTTTGTCTTGAAATTGAAAAACTCATTTGTGGAGCGTCGGCAGAGCCGAATACTCTCAAAATCGCACACCATCCAAAGGTCTGGGATTTCGTTTTCCGGCAAGTGCGACATATAGTTCCGCAACTGCTCAAAAGCCGCAGTAAGGTCTTTGCCCCGCGACTTCATTTCAATAGCGAGCTTGCTTTTCCAGAGGTAGTCAATATAGCCCGTTTTGCTGCCGGTAAGTGAAACTTTGAACTCAAAGTCGCCAACAGACATAGGCTCGTCCACACCAAAAACGCGCAGAAACTCAATTTCAAAGCCCTGTGCTTCAGCTTCCTCATTATGTGCATCTTTCCATTTTTTAGAGAACCTAATGGCATTGGCTTGAATTTCATCCCAAGTAAGTTGCATATGTTAACCTCCCGTAGTAATTCAGACAGTTCGTGTGTCGACTTATTATCGATGCAATTATTATTCAAAGTAACAGCTTGCAGGCTTCCTTAATTACTAATGAGCTCACACATGAAATGCATATTCACTCATACATAATACAAGATTTTTTGCCAGTTTACAACCTAAATTGCCAATTTATTTTACTTTTCGCCATCGTCAAACTGCAAAAACTTATGCGCGGGTATCTCAAGCAAGTCTGCAATGTCAAATAGCATGTCCAGAGAAATAGCTCGCTCAACATTGACCGCTTCGACAGCCCCAATGTATCCTGCACTTTTTCCCAGCTTTTCTGCTAGTTGCTCCTGTGTGAACCCCTTCATTTTTCTAAAGTAGGCTATTCGTAAGCCAAGCTTCATGTATCGGTCTGTATGCTCTATTTTCATACGTCCACCTCGTTCCTTTTGATTATTTTACCAAGATGGGTTGACAAATGGTATTGTGTCTAATATAATTTGTATTATGCTATACATAATAATATTATATGTAGCATAAAACAAATTACACTTTACATAAGACGAGGGAGCGATTTACATGCCTGACTACAAAGAGATGTACATAACTCTGTTCCAATCCACGACGAGAGTTATCGAAATTTTGCAGCAAGCTCAACTGAAAACTGAGGAAATGTACATGTCAGCCGAGGAGCCAAACTTGAAATTGCTCGATATAGCATCAAAATGCAAAAATCGAGATGATGAGTGACATGGGGCTTCCGTGAAACATGGAGGGCCCATGTTCGTCTATTTCTGAAAAAAGCTCATTAAAATGAATTTTCTAGGAACAATCAAGTCTAGACTTTGTCGTATTATATTGCACAGGTAATTTCGACCGTGTATAATACAACTAACAGGAGGTCTAGACGTGAATGAACAGACGAGACAAGCAAAGCTACAGTCCTTGAGGCAATACCCTTTACTGCCAATGTACTACATGTTGCCGGAGAATGTGGTCAAACGAATCAACCTAGCCGATTTCCCTCGCAATCCGTTCGAAGTAGTCAACAACCCAAGATGGCAGGAGGTTTACCACAGTGACTATTTCCTGCTGGCATTGGTCGATGCTTGGGCGTGGCTGATGTGGCAGTTCATGGGCATTAGAGGCGGGATGGAGAGTTACTCAGGGCATGACCCATTCTGGATTATGGCGCATAATCTCACTTTATGGTCAACGTTACTGCCTGAGATGGGCTTCACCGTCGATATCTACGCTGATTTGCAAGTTAATGACACTCTTCGATACTTCGCTGAATTTGAAGTGGTACATAACTGTGAGGCGTTAGCACAGCGGTTTTGGAATCATCCAAAACTCAAAATGCAGCAGGTTCGAGAAATCGTCGATGAGCATCGTAGCTTTGAGGATTTTGATGCACGGTGCAGCAATATCAAGATTGACTTCCACCGCAAGTATTACCACACTCGTTCCAAAGTAAAGGTGCTTGAACTTGACGATGGAGACCGTGCATTAGTCCAAGAAGCAAAGCGACACAACCCTTTTCGAGAGGTTGAATATCGAATTTGGCTAGAAGCATTCTTATCATTACTACCTGAGAATGATGCTAAGATAGTAAAACTACTTGAAGAGGGCTTCACGCAAATGGAAATTGCCGAGAAGCTGGGTTACGCCAATCACAGTGGAGTTTGCAAACGAATCAAGCATATACGAACGCAAATGACAAAGTACCAACAAGCTGAATTTCATTACTAAGCCGCCTATACCAACTATTTCAGTTGAGTAGGCGGCTTTTTGTTATCCATTTTTATTTAAGGAGGAGTTCTATGCCACAATACGCAATATTACGTTTTTCAAAGCAGAAGGGTGGTTTCGGTGCTTTGGAATCGCATCACGAACGCAAGAAGGAGAAATACGCAAGCAACCCCGACATCGACACAACCCGAAGTCACTTGAATTTTCATGTTGTCCAGCCGATAAAAAGCTACAAAAAAGAGATCGATGGTCGGATAGAGGTAGCTGGTTGCAAATTACGCAAGGACAGCGTCAAGATGATCGACACTCTCATTACCGCTAGTCCTGAGTTCTTCAAAGGCATGAAACAAGCTGACATCAAAGCATTCTTCGAGTATGCGACGGAGTTTATCATCAAGAAAGTTGGAAGTTCCAATATATTCACAGCCGTGGTGCATATGGACGAGAAATCGCCTCATATGCACCTTTGCTTTACCCCTATAACAGCAGACGGTAGATTGACCGCCAAAGAGATTATCGGCAATCAAGCAAAGCTTTGTAAATGGCAGGACACTTTCTTTGAGCATATCGTCAAACGCTACCCTGATTTTGATCGTGGTGAGCCTGCAAGGGAAACTGGACGAGTGCATATCCCTACAAGAATGTTTAAGCAGGCCGCCAATTTGACAAAACAGGCAGAAAAGATTACAGCGGTTATTGAGAGTATCAATCCTCTTAACGTCGGCAAAAAGCGTGACGAGATTTTCGCTTTGATCAAAAAGTTCATTCCGAACTGGGAGAGCTTTGAAACTCAAGTCAAGAAATATCAGAAATCAAATGACCGCCTGACAAAAGAAAACTCAGCGTTAATCAAGCAAGTTGAAGAAAAAGCGAGTGTCAAGGAGCAGATGGGATTTGCCAAGCTACATGCGGATTATCAGTTGCTCCGAGGCACTATGGATTTGATTCCACCTGAGATCTTACATCAATACCAGCAATCACCGAAACCAGTCACCAAAACTAAAGGACGATAGGAGGGGTGCTAATTCGACAGTTATCAATCCGCTAAACAAATGTACCTTGTAAATTGAATATGGAGGACAATATGGCAAAAAGTAAAACTGATAACGGCACAAATATTCCAAAACACGAGATAGAAGCACTGGCGCGCTGCCTATTACCTGAGATTCAAAAATTTTTCGAAAGTGAAGAAGGCAAACGTGAATTTGAGGAATGGCGCAAAAGCCAGCATCATAAGAAAAACGCTGATACTTAAAGCAAATTGCAAATTGCAAATTTAGGGAGCAGCAGCCGAATGGCAACTGCTCCCCGCTATTTTTTTGTGACTATAATTTATCGAAAAATAGAACAAATCCGAACGCCTCTCCGATTGGAACTGGCGGGCTCGGATTGTCCTTGGGTAAGCGCTGAGCCTATTCAATAGAATACGATAAAGCGGAGCAACTGCCCTCAATTGGGTGGTTGCTCCGTTTCTAATATTTACATATATTTTGCAAATAGGCATTCTTTTGTCGAAAAAGAAAGGTATACTGATATCTTAACACTACGAAAGGGATGGGATTAGAATGGATCCAATAATACAACTGTCACAGCAATATTTGCTCCACTGTCAATTTCAAAAAAATCTTTCAGCTAAAACCTTAAAAGCATACGCAATCGACTTAAGACAATTTTGTGAGCACGCGATTTTATCTGGGCAAACAGATATTTCAAGTGTTGGAAAGCCTATACTTCGGGGATACATAACTAATCTAGTAGAAAATTACTCTATAAAGACGGCAAAACGCAAACTGGCTTGCTTAAAGGCTTTTTTTCACTATCTTGAGTTAGAAGAAAGAATCATTGACGATCCGTTCAGAAAAATGGAGACAAAACTCAAAGAGCATAAAAAGCTCCCCAGCGTTCTTTGGTTGCCAGAGATAACTAGTGTGTTAACTCAAGCCTACAATGGTTTAGGAGAGCAAGGATTGCGTTCTTATATGGGATTGGCAAAGTACAGGGACATAGCTGTAATTGAGTTGCTTTTCGCTACTGGCATTCGGGTTGCAGAACTCTGTTCACTAAAAAGATGTGATTTTTCATCGGATATGGCGAGCATTAAAATCACTGGCAAGGGCAATAAAGATAGGACGGTTTATATTGGCAGCAAAGAGGTTATCTCAGCTCTTGCCAAATATCTGCAAGCTGTGGAAGCGTTGAAAATAGAGTCCGAACACTTCTTTGTAAATAGACTAAGGAACCGGCTATCTGAACAATCAGTCAGATTTATGGTCAAAAAATACTCAGAGCTTGCAGGTATTGCCAAAAAGGTAACCCCACACATGTTCCGTCATTCGTTTGCAACACTGCTACTAGAGGAAGGGGTGGACATTAAGCATATTCAAGAGTTTCTTGGTCATAGCTCCATAACCACAACCCAGATCTACGTGCATATATCAAGCGAGAGCAGACGACATGTGATAGAGACACAACATCCGAGACAAAAGCTCTCATTTTCAAATCGCTAAAACAAGGGCTGATGACGTCAATGTCATCAGCCCATTACTTTTTGCTCTGACTGCAGGATAATAAGGAATTATCCTGTCATATTGGTCATAGCACAAATGACAATGTATTATTTGGAGGTTAGTCCAGTAAAATACGCGTTTAACAATATTATTTATTTTTATTAGGGGGCGAGCTCATCAATAATTTTTCAAATCATCTGTTTTTTTGTTTCGCTGCTGAAGATCGCTATGATATCGTGGAGCCTGTTTTGTACCATATTAAAAACTATGGTATTAAAACTTGGTATGACAGACATACAATGGTGCTTGGCGATGACCGTCAAGAAAAGAACCTTGATGAAGGGGCTGAAAAATGTGGTTACGCCATGGTAATCTTGAGCAAATACACTGCAAACTCGGTATGTGCCATGGAAGAGCTTTCTATAATTGAATCAAGATACTCCAAGGGCGAGGTTATAGTTTTTCCGATTTTGTACGAACTAGCACCTAACGATATCCCACCAAACCTTTTATGGCTAAAGAAACTTATTTTTAAAGAGGTGGATAGACGTTCAGGAACACGGGAAATATGCAACCATGTTGCCTGTAAAATCACTGGTGATTTTGTTAGCCACTGTAATCATCAAACCATTCAAGATATCATTAGCGCAACCCCTTTTTCTCTGCCACCCGCAGCAACTGCACTCCTTCACAGTTATCAAGGAGTAGATTGCGCAAACCTAAACAGTAGAGTCGCATTGCTTTATGCGACATATCTGACTATAATCCAACAAAAGTTGACGCCGTATAATCCTGTATTCAGTATGGTTTCGAAGATTTTTGAGAGATTGTTTTCCGAAACACGCCTTAATCTCGCTATAGATTATCGAGAGTTGTGGCTGCTTGAAAACTCTATTTGTATATTAATTGATTTTTACATAGTCGCCTGCACGGAATCCAAAGTATGAACGATAAGCTGTGAGAGCGACTCTGGCGACTCTGCATAAGTGAGCAAATCAATCTTTCCTTCTAGATAAGGGTATTGAGTTAGATTACATTTTACTATTTTCCATATTTCTTCAGATATCATGCCAGGGTAAGCAATCGGTATAATGGTCTTATGTTGTTTGCATGCAATTTCAAACTCTTCTAGCACTCCGCTTTTGGCATTTGCAGAATTTCCGTCTGCCTCCCCAAACACAAAGATTGCAGCTCCACATTTACCAATCACTTCTTCTCTCAACCGCATTTTTTCCTCGGACGACTTCTCTCCAATTCCTACAAATGGTTTCACTATAAGATGCTTTTCAATACCCGTAACACCTTGTTTGGCAAGATACTCATTCGCATAGCCGATAAGATGAGTCCCAAAGCGCCTTCCTATTCCATTGACAATGCGGTAATCGTTACCAAGAAGGCAAGCCGTAAGATTGCGCGATAGTTTATGTGAGTATTCTTCGATTTCTGTCGCAAAAGAACTAAATGCTCCAGATATGAAGACTCGCCTGTTTCGAATCCTTTCATTTAGCTCAGCTAGCACGCTTGGAATATCTTTATACTCATCAACCAGTAAAACACGAATGCGATACCGCAACTCGATATCTTCAACAAAATGTTTGAAATGTGGATTTTTTCGGTCGTTTTTCATTATTGTATAGTGGAGAGCTGCCGTATCTCCTAGATATCGTGTTATTTCGCTTAGGCAATCCAGAACTAGATGATCTGTAAAGCTATACCCGACGAAGAGAAATGTGCTTGATATAAGCTCCCTTTTGAAAAACATAAGCATTATTCGGTGAGTATCGACGTACCTCTCATAATCACTTTGGGTAGCGACTATGCCCTCAAGATTCGTAACATCGCCATTCATTTTAAAAATATTGATTCGTTTATTGATGTCAACATTTGAAAAATCCGCATCCCTGAACACCTTATTCGTTAAGATGCTACGCTCTTTATAATTGAGTTCTATTGCATTATCAAAATTTGTTGTCCACACATTTGTGAATCCAATATCTATAAGCTCCTCTAGCAATGGACTTTTATAATTATTTCTGTTTATGATTTCATTAATCCTTTTCCGAAGTTCTGCCTTGCCAAATATGTTCGAGTAGTATTGAGCTAACCGATAATAATCTGTTAATTCGTCTATTGTTGTTCCCAGGTCTTTTGCAAATGGTGCAAACAAATTTGCCCAGTTTGGATAGCCAGCATCACATGACCCTCCTGCTCCCATGAAAAGAGATATGCGTTCATCAAGTGCTTGTTGCACAAATTGATTAAGAAACTGCTCTTTTTCTATTGGCATAGTATCACGTCTCGCCCCCTAATAAAAATAAATAATATTGTTAAACGCGTATTTTACTGGACTAACCTCCAAATAATACATTGTCATTTGTGCTATGACCAATATGACAGGATAATTCCTTATTATCCTGCAG
>JAVBKA010000207.1:0-16371 GCA_031546715.1 Oscillospiraceae bacterium
CCCTTGCCCTACAAGGAACCGCCGAGCGTACTGCAAACCTCCGGCGAACAAAGTTCGCCCCTACGCCGATTCACCAAAATGTAGCAACGCCTCAGAGGACGGCAAGAGCAGAGCCCTTGCCCTACAAGGAACCGCCGAGCGTACTGCAAACCTCAGGCGAACAAAGTTCGCCCCTACGCCGATTCACCCAAAATGTAGCAACCCACCGTTCGTAGGGTGCGACGTCCTCGGCGCACCGCCGTTCTTGTTCACGCACCGTATCGCCCAAGTGCCATGCGCAACGCCGCTTCGCTGTGTTGCGTTTTTTCTTACGACTTTTTGGTTCGCTGCGGCTCAAAGCAAGAGTTTCGAGCCTTGCGAGGCTCGATAAAAGGCGTTGCCTTTTAAAACCATGAGCTTTTGAAAAAGCTCAAGCAAAACTTTTTTCTTGTTATACTTTACCAAGTGTTTCCCAAATACCCATAATATAGCTCGCACCTAATGCACGGTCATACAGTCCATAACCAGGGCGACCAGTCTCTCCCCATATCATACGCCCATGGTCAGGTCGCACATAACCGTCATATCCGTTCTTATGCAACGCTTTCAAAATCTCCACAATGTCCAGACTGCCGCAGGCAGAATAGTGCGCAGTTTCCTCAAAGCCGCCGTCTTCAAGGAGCTTGACGTTACGAAGATGCAAAAAGTGTATTCTTTTTTGTGCAGAATATTTATCAGCAAGCCTTGCCATATCGTTGAATTTTGCGCAGCCTAACGAGCCAGTACAAAGCGTCAAGCCGTTATAGGGGCTGTCAACCAGATTTAACAGGCGGTCGAGATTATGCTCGTTGGTGATAAGGCGGGGCAGTCCGAATATATCCCAAGGGGGGTCATCAGGATGAATGGCCATTTTAACGTCGCACTCCTGAGCAACAGGTATTATTTTCTTGAGAAAATACTCCAAATTGCCCCATAAATCCTCACGGGAGAGCTTTTTGTACTTGTCAAAAACCACCTTCAGGCTATCCTTCGTATAGCTCGAATCCCAACCGGGAAGTGACAATCCGCCTGTCAGCGGGTCCATTTTCTCAAGCTGAAATTTGTAATACACTAGAGCTGTTGAGCCGTCGGGCAATATACGGTCAAGCTGAGTGCGCGTCCAGTCAAAAACAGGCATAAAGTTATAGCAAATTACCTTGACGCCGACCTTGCCTAGTCTGCGGATGTTCTCGCAGTAATTGTCAATGAAATGGTCGCGGGTTGGCTCGCCCAGTTTAATGTCCTCATGGACAGGAACACTTTCAATAATATCAAAATGCAAGCCGTTGTCCTCAACGGAGCTCTTTAGTGACGCTATACTGTCCCTGCTCCACACCTCGCCCGCAGGTACGTCATACACGGCCGTAACAACTGAGTGCATCGCAGGAATTTGGCGTATATATTGGATTTTTACAGGGTCGTCAGCCCCGTACCAACGGAAGGATAGCTTCATCTTAGTAATCCTCCAATTAATTGAGGGTGTATCAACACACGAAGCTCACAGTGCGCGTCCCTGCATATGGCGAAGTCTCACCATATGCAGGGACGAACCTTGTTCGCCCGAGATTATTGATACACCCTCATAAGTGTTATTTTTTAGGGTACTTAATGGCTGCATGTGCGGCGGCAAGTCTGGCGATTGGCACGCGGAACGGTGAGCAAGAGACATAGTTCAGCCCGAGCTGATGGCAGAATTCAATGCTGGATGGGTCTCCGCCGTGTTCTCCGCAGATACCTAGCTTGATGTTAGGACGTGTCTGCCTGCCGTACTCAACAGCGATTTTCATCAGACGTCCCACTCCGACGGTGTCAAGCCTTGCTGTTGGGTCAGCTTCAAAGATTTTGCGTGAGAAGTAATCTTCCAAAATCTTTCCGGCATCGTCACGGGAAAGTCCGTAGGTCATTTGTGTGAGGTCGTTTGTACCGAAGCTGAAGAACTCTGCGTCTTTTGCGATTTCGTCCGCAAGGAGGGCGGCGCGAGGAATCTCAATCATTGTACCGACCATATAGGAAATTGTAACGCCAGTTTCCTCCATAACCTTTTCGGCAGTGGTTACAATGATGTCCTTTACAAATTTAAGCTCTTTCGGCTCGCAAATCAAAGGAATCATAATTTCCGGATGAACCTTGTAGCCGTTTTTTGTCACATTAACGGCAGCCTCAATTATAGCACGGGCTTGCATTTCGGCAATTTCAGGATACGAAACAGCAAGACGGCAGCCGCGATGCCCAAGCATAGGATTCAGCTCATGGAGACCATCGATAATATCTTGCAGCTCGTTGCGGGACATATTCATGTCCTTTGCAAGCTGAACAATGTCACCCTCGGCGGTAGGCAGGAACTCATGGAGCGGTGGGTCTAAAAGGCGAATTGTTACTGGCAGACCGTCCATCGCTCTGAAAATTCCCTCAAAGTCGCCTCTTTGGTGAGGTAACAGGTTTGCAAGAGCGGCACGGCGTTGATTTTCAGTTTTTGCAACTATCATACGGCGGAACAGCGGGATTCTGTCAGCCTCGAAGAACATATGCTCAGTACGGGTAAGACCAATTCCTTCTGCTCCAAACTCAACAGCCTTTGCAGCGTCAGCAGGTGAGTCAGCATTGGTGCGAACCTTTAGGGTGCGGATTTCGTCAGCCCATTCCATAAACTTTCCGAAGTCGCCTGTAACACTGGCTTCCACGGTGGGGATTGTGCCGATATAAATTTTACCTGTAGAGCCGTCAATGGACATAAAGTCACCCTTGCGGAGAACATGCCCTGCAATGGTCAGGCTGTTATCCTCTTCGCGAACGCTAAGCTCGGAGCAACCTGCGACACAGCAGGTTCCCATGCCTCTGGCAACAACGGCTGCGTGGGAGGTCATTCCGCCGCGGGCTGTAAGGATACCCTCGGAAACTGCCATACCCTCAATGTCCTCTGGGCTGGTTTCTTGGCGGACAAGCAAAACTGGACCGTGAGCAGACATCTTAACGGCGTCCTCTGCGTTAAAGCATATTGCGCCACATGCTGCGCCCGGTGAAGCTGGAAGAGCTGTCGCCACTGGCATTGCGACGTTAAGCGCGCCTGGGTCAAACTGAGGGTGAAGCAGAGCGTCAAGCTGTTTGGGGTCAACTTTCAAAATAGCTTCTTCTCTGGTGCACATTTTTTCTTCAACAAGGTCAACGGCAATTCTCAAGGCAGCAGTGGCAGTACGCTTGCCGTTACGTGTTTGCAGCATATAGAGCTTAGATTTTTCAATTGTAAAGTCCATGTCCTGCATGTCACGGTAGTGGTTTTCAAGTCTTGCGGCAATATCTGTAAATTCCTTGTAAACAGCGGGCATAACCTCGGCAAGTTGGTCAATGCTTTGAGGTGTGCGGATACCTGCGACAACGTCCTCGCCCTGTGCGTTCATTAGGAATTCACCGTAAAGTTTGTTTTCGCCTGTGGACGGGTTACGGGTAAATGCAACGCCTGTGCCTGAATCGTCGCCCATGTTGCCGAATACCATGCTTTGGACGTTGACAGCAGTGCCCCATGAGCCGGGAATGTCGTTCATACGGCGGTAGGTAATGGCACGGTTGTTGTTCCAAGAACGGAATACAGCTTTAACGGACTCGATAAGTTGAATTTTCGGGTCTTCTGGGAATGGGGCGTTCATTTTAAGCTCATAGTAGGCTTTAAACTGCTTGCAGAGGGTTTTCATGTCCTCTGTGTCAAGCTCGACGTCAAGGTGTACGCCCTTGCTTTCCTTCATGGCGTCAATAATTTTTTCAAACTCTTTTTTAGAGAGCTCCATAACCACGTCAGAGAACATTTGAATGAAGCGGCGGTAACTGTCATATACAAAGCGCGGATTTCCTGTTAAAACAGCCATTGATTCAGCAACGACTTCATTCATACCAAGATTAAGAATAGTATCCATCATGCCAGGCATTGATGCACGCGCGCCGCTTCTGACTGAAACAAGCAAAGGATTTTTGCTGTCGCCAAATTTTTTGCCCGTAAATTCTTCCAGCTTTGTCAGGTACTCGTAGATTTGGGTTTCGATGTCTGCACCGATTTTTTCGCCGTCCTCGTAGTAACGTGTGCAAGCCTCTGTAGTAACAGTAAAGCCCATTGGAACAGGAAGTCCCAAAGTGGTCATTTCACACAGATTTGCACCCTTACCGCCAAGCAGTTCCTTTTGGTTGCCTTTGCCTTCGTTGAACATGTAGACATACTTCATTTGTGATTCTCCTTATAAATAGGATGAAAACTTACATTAATCTGCGGCTACATAACACATTGAGTGCTCCTATACAGAAAGCACTCAAAAATGAACATTAAACACTAATATTCGCTTGTTAATTATATCATAAAAGTGACGCAAAGCGTCTCAGCGCAGCTGACATTTGTCACCGACAAATGCTTTTGTGATTCAATGTTCTCTCAGTCGTCGAAAGCTCTGCTTTCGCTTACGGCGTGAGGTTATTATATCATCTTAGCTCGTCCAATGTCAACACAAAACTTGGTAAAAAATTCTTAATAAAGTACTCAACCTCGGGAATTTCCAGCTCATGAAGCTTCGCAAGTGTCTGTTCTCCCGCGCGCTTAAATTCTGAATTGCCCAGACGGGTTTCTTCGATACATTTTACGTATGCAGAGAGCTTATCCGCCGCATGAACAAGTACGGAGATATCGTCCTCCAAGGTGTTATCCAAATGACTTGCCAGTTCGCCCTGCATAGCAACAGGCGCAAGGGAAAGAAGCTGACCTGCGCTATGCTCCTCCACCTCTCGGTAGGCATTTCTGATGGACTCTGACCAATATTTAACCGGTGTGGGCATATCTCCGGTAAAAATCTCGGCGCAGTCGTGAAACATGGCGCGGACGGCGCAGGCGTTAGGGTCAGCTTCACCGTCAAAAATGTCACGGCGGATAATGGCAAGAGCATGGGCAAAATATGCAGTCATTAGCGAATGCTCGGCTACATTTTCAGGTAGAGTATTATGCATGAGACTCCAGCGGTTTATATGGCGAAGCCTTGACAGCAAAGCATAAAAATGATACATGTCGTCAACCCTTCGATTCAGCGTTCCTTGTTTTAACGTTAACCATATACAGCGCAGTATTCAGCCTTAATGGTGACAACTCCACCATGGACTCGTCTAATTGTACTTTAAATTTAAAATCCTCTACCACAGTCAGGTCATAGGAAACATCCACAGGCAGAGAAATAGAAATAGTATTAAGCTTATTACTACAGCTTACCAGCAATTTTCCGCCGTGAAGCTCAGCGATACGCTTTATCAGAAAAAGACTTTCCGACAGCATTATGGTTTGCTCATCAAAAATCTCCTTATAGGCGGCTCTTTCTGGAGAAAAGTCGATTTTTACATGACTAAAATCAATAGAAAAAGCAGGTATTGTGGTTAAGTCAATATCGTTACTGTAAAACTTTATTGTAATTACCGCAGATTTTGTGTCTTTCTCCGGGTCCTGAACAATCTGCTGGGTTGTAAGCGTTACGGTGGAATGGGGAATCGGATCTAAAAGGGCGCATACAAACGAGTTGTAAATTGCTTTTGTAAGCAATACATTATCTGCCTTGAGAAAAATATTATCCTCGATTTTTTTGTCCAAGTTAACGCCCATGAGAGATGCGTTCAATGCGTTGCTAAATAAAATATCGTCACATAAGACGGCTAAATCCACTTGATCTTCTGCAATCGAAACTCCCTTGCAGTTCAATCTTATAAATAAATCAATATTACCCGCAGTACGCATCAGTCTATAGTTAATCTGTCTGGTTTGCGCAAGCAGGTCGCCAACCCTGTCGCGGTCCCCCCCTGCCATTTGTAATAACGAGGAGATGGACTGGGTCTGCTGACGGAGAGTAACGCTTACCGAGGTGAGGGCGCGCATAGTTTCGTTTTCGTGGGTGTACTCAAAGGGCGTGCATAATATAACCCTGTAGGGTGCGCCGCTTTCAATATCGGGAATATTGGTTACATTTTCTGCTTCGTTACAAGCATCGCTATCCTCTTCGCCGAAGCTGATAAGGCTGGCACGGAAGGGGTTACCTTTAAACGATACCAGTTTATCCCGCCAGTCTACAAGAGACATTGCATCTCCGTTGTCGCTCAGTATGCGGCTCACAGGAGTGCCTAAATATTCTCCGCCTAAAAGATTAAAAGCTGCATTGTTAAATTGCACAACAAAATGGTGTCTATCGATTAAAATCGCAGGATGGGGAAAGCTAAACAATAATTCTTCATAAGGGCGCATGTCATCAGCTTCTTCCTGTCTTGTTGTAGTCGGTATTTTACCACATAAACCGAGTGTTTACAACTAAACTTTTTGATTTTTTGCATATTTTGGCAAAATATACTGGTAATGAGTTTTAATTTAACTAAATTCTTACAACCTGATGAAAAATAACACTTGATTGATTTCTTAAAACGTTATATAATATCCCCAGCAAAGGAAAAATCTTGCATGTAAATTGAAGGAGGAAATTCCCATGAGCATTAAAATTGGTATTAACGGCTTCGGACGTATCGGACGTCTGGTATTTCGCGCAGGTTTAAAGAATCCTAACATCGAGTTTGTAGGTATTAACGACCCATTTATGTCACCGGATTACATGGCATATATGCTTAAATACGATACAGTACACGGCAGATATGACGGTGTCATCAGCTATGACGACAATTCCATCACTGTTGACGGAAAGAAAATCTCTTTCTTCGCAGAGAAAGACCCTGCAAATATTCCTTGGGGCAAAGTCGGCGCAACATATGTTGTTGACGCTACTGGTATTTTCCACTCTAAGGACAAAGCACAAGCCCATATTGACGGCGGAGCAAAGAAAGTCGTCTATACTGGCCCATCAAAAGATGACACCCCAATGTTTGTCTGCGGCGTAAACCTAGACAAATATACAGCCGATATGACATTTGTTTCCAACGCATCCTGCACAACAAACTGCTTAGCACCTCTTGCAAAAGTCATCAACGACAAGTTCGGCATTGTTGACGGACTAATGACAACTGTCCACGCTACAACTGCAACTCAGCTTACAGTTGACGGCGCATCTAAAAAGGACTGGCGCGGCGGACGTGCAGCATCAGGCAACATTATCCCTTCATCAACAGGCGCAGCCAAGGCTGTCGGCGTTGTTATCCCAGAGCTTAATAAGAAGCTTACAGGTATGTCATTACGTGTACCAACACTAGACGTATCAGTAGTTGACCTTACAGTCAACCTTGCAAAGCCTACAAAGTACTCTGACATCTGCGCAGCAGTTAAAGAAGCTTCCGAAGGCGCATTCAAGGGAGTTATCGAGTATGTTGACGAGGATGTTGTTTCCTCAGACTTTATCCATGACGCTCACACATGTATCTTTGATGCAAAAGCCGGTATTGCGCTAACAGATACCTTTGTAAAGCTTGTTGCATGGTATGACAATGAGTGGGGCTATAGCAACAAGGTTCTTGACCTTGTACAGCACATGGCAAGCGTAGACAAGTTCTAAAATTAGCACTTACCCAGTATATGCAGAGCGTAAGCTTCTGACAAAGTAAGAGGGCGGCAGATTTATCTGCCGCCCTCTTACTTTGCGTAATCTATTAACCTCAAACTGCCTCGTAGGCACGGCGAAATACAGCTTCTATGCCTTCGTATGTTGCCGCACCCTCGTGAAGCTTTTCGTCTGTAGGTGCACCCTCGCCAACAAAATACGTCGGAACTAAATAGTAAGGATAGGTATCTGCTAATGCCGCCTGCTTGTGCTCCTCAACCTCAGTCATAGGAATGCTTTTATACTCAGGATGCGCACGGAACAGCTCTTCCATCCACATTCGAGCCTGAATGCAATAGGGGCAGCTTTTAAGGTAAAAGTAGGTAATTTTCTTCATGTGGGGCATCTCCTTTGTAAATATTAAACTTGTTCGGTAACCTGCACCTATTTCCGTAGTGCCGCGAAGCCTAACCACCCCGTCGCTGCGCGCCACCCCTCCACAGAGGGGAATTATTTAGCCCCACACAACTTATTCCCCTCTGTGGAGGGGTGCCAACCGCAGTTGGCGGGGTGGTTGCCCAAGCAGCCATGTTCGGTAAATGGTTACCGAACAGGTCTATTAAACCTCTTGCTTGAAATCTTACTTGAAATATTTTTGTTTCATGGTAAAATAATAATCAGTTATTGTGGCTTGATTTCCATCAGCTCTACGTTGAATACCATTTCGCCCACACCCTTGCGGAATACGGTAATGTCGATAAGGTCACCCGCCTTGTACAAGTTTTTTACTCGCGTAACGTCGGCAATGGTGTATACACGCTCGTCTTGCACATGGGTTATAATATCCGAGGGCTTAATGCCTTTTACATAGGCGTCAGACATTGGGTCAACCTCAGCCAGTAAAATTCCCATAGGAAGCTCCAATGCGTCAGCAGTTTCAGGGTCTAGCTGAACTTGAGCCGCAGTAACGCCGATGGAGGGGCGACCCTTTACATAACCAAATTCAACAAGGCTGTTGATAATATCCACAGCAGTGTCAACAGGAATGGCAAAGCCAAGACCTTCAACGCTTTCGTTGTAATCGCCCATAATTTTCGAGGACACAATGCCAATAACCTGCCCTTGCTCATTAATAAGCGGTCCGCCTGAATTACCGGAATTAACCTGACAATTAGTCTGGATAACAGTCATGGAAATTTCACCAAAGGCATCGTCAAGGACTATGTCACGGCTGACGGCACTGACTAAGCCGTCAGTAATGGTGTTTTGAAGCTCCATGCCTAGGGGGTTGCCGATGGCGTAGCATTTTTCGCCTGTTTGAATAGAAGCGGAGCTACCTAAGTCCCAAGTAGTAAGGTTTTTCGCCTTGATTTTTAATATTGCAATGTCGGTCATGAAGTCTCCGCCGATGTACTCAGCTTCGTACTCAGTGCCGTTGTCCAGAATAACAGTAAGGGAAGTTGAATCGGCGACTACATGGTAATTAGTCAAGATGTAGCCGTTTTCACGTACAATTATACCTGAGCCTGATGACGTGGGAACCTGTTCGCCGTTGTATGCCGTATTGCTGACGATGCCGACAACACATGGCGCAACCTTGCGGAATATCTGCGTAGCCGGAAGCGTGTCGCCTATCACGGCAGGCTCTAATGGGCGGGCTGACGGTGAGGCTTTCTCAAACGGTGAAGGGGCAGGGGTTGACAATAAGTCTACCCGCAAAACATGGGAGCCGTCCGAGCGTGTGTCAATCGTAACTCCCAGTGCAAACATAGTCACGATTGCCGTGCATGCCGTTCCAAGGGCAATAACAATACAGACAATTAGTATCCATACAGCACCCCTATGTCTTTTAGTCTCGTTCATGTAATGATTCCTCCCGTTATTATTCAGGCTGCTAAGGCTTTAGCGTCGTTAAAACATTATATCACACAGTATATAAAGTAGTATATCACAATTGTCAATATTCACGCAAAGGTTACAAGATTATTACATGTCGCCAAAACGCTTGACTTATATTTATAATTGATGTAAATTGATAACGTAACAAGGGACTGTTGTTCCCAAAAAAAATTTAGGAGGCACACTAAACAATGAGAAACACAAAGAAATTGGCATCTCTGATTCTCGTAGTTGCATTAGTTCTTGCTTTTGCCGCTCCTGCTTTTGCAGTACCGACATCAGAACTACTTGACGCTGCAGCACTTCAGACAGAAGCCGCAAAGTACAGCTCAACAGTTGGCACACAAACATACCTTGACGCTGTCCAATTGGTTATGGATCTTAAGATTCTAGCCGGTAGCATCGACGCAGCAGGCAAATACACATTTAACGCAGGTCAAACAATTGACCGTATCACAGTTTACACAGCTCTATTTAAACTAGTAAACGGCCACGAAATGAACGCAACAGAAATTGCTCTCTACAAGTCAATTGACCTTTCAAAGGTATTTAATGACGTAGGCGCAAACAATCAGTACAAGTACTGGTATGCTGCATGGGCATGGAGCAAAGGCCTAACATCAGGTACTTCCGTGACAAATGGTTCTGTCATCGGTAAGTTCTCACCTAACGCAACAATGAAAACAGCTCACGCTGTCAACACTCTTCTTAATGCTCTCGGATACAATAACGCAAACGAAGGCATCACAGGTTCTGCAAACGCAGACACAATGAAGATCATCCTTGCTCTTGAGGCTGGTTTGTTCGGAGATCTAGTAGTGAACACAAACCTTACAAAAGGTGAGTTCTCTTACATCATCTCTAAAACACTAACAGCAGCTCAAGTTCAATATGATGTAACAAAAGAAGGCAAACCACGTAGCAACAAGGCAACAACAATGGCTCAAGACAAATTTGGTCTTGCAACATTTAGAGGCGTTGTTACAGGGACACCATACGGATCAACCAATTTACCAAGTGTTGCTGGCTCAATTGCTTATGGCAATGGCGTAGGTACACAAACATCAGTTGGCACAATCCAGTTCCGTGCAGCTTCAACAGGTGACGTTGTCAACACTTATGACGTTACATTTGGAACAGCAATGGATCACCTGAACATGCTTGGCAAAGAGTATGTTGTTATGCTCAAAAACGGCAAAGCTGTTTCTGTTAATGAAACAGGCAATAACACAGCAGTAACAGTTACTTACAAAGACAGCAAATTTAAAGTTGGTTCAACAGAACTTAAAGCAGAAAACTTTGTAGGCGGAGCTCTTGCAGCTTCTGCAACTACCAATGGAGTTTTTGGTCATCCGTTCTTAAATGCTGTCGGCTCATACACATTCTACAAAGATGCAGCCGGTAAATACCGTCCAGCAGGCTTTGCAACAGTAAGACAATTTGGTCAAATTACTAAGAACGAAGGCACAGCAGCTACAGCAACATTCGTTCTTGCTAATGAAAACACAACATACCCAGTTGTTGCAACAACTACATCTGCTATTAAGATTGGAAAAGCTCTTAATGCAGTTCCTGCAAAAGATGCATACACAGTTTACATAGCATACGGCGCAATCCCATCTTCTCCATCAGATGCTTTCTATTACTTCGAGCCAGCACTTTACACAGAAGTAACAGGCGTAGTCACAGGCATTGCAACTGACAAGATATACATCGACGGCAAAGAATATGCTAAGAGCGCAATGGCTGATAGCGCAAAGTTCATTGCAGCTCAAGGTAAATATGGCAAATCAATCACACTTCTTCTAGCTGCAGGTCAAGTTATTGCAGAGAAGCCAGGCGCAGAAGAGCCAGGACTTGCTTACGAATACGGCGTGCTTGTAAACAGCCGTTATATTCCTTCATCTATTAACGTAGTCACAGGTGAAACAGTAAGCTATTCACGTAAAGCTCAGATTCTCGGCACAAACGGAAAAACCGAAATCTACGATGTTGCTAAGATTAACACAACAACAGTCGTTGATAAACTTGGCGCAGGTGATGGCATTGTTGCTAACGCAACGGGAGACCTATTCTTTATTACACCAACATACGCAGCAACAGAAACTCGCGTGCTTGTTAAGTACTTCAAAAACACAGACGGCACGATCCAATTAGTAGACCTTGGCAATAATGGCGCACTAACAAGTCCTGCTGCTGTAGGAGACCTTAGTTATGTAGCAAAGGCAGGCAAGATCGTAGCTTCCCAATCAGACATATTCGTAACTGACCAGACAGCAATGTTCTTTATTGACGCTTCGGGTAAAGTTATCGCTTCCAAGGGACCACAAGATGTAACAATTAATCTTACTAATGGAGCAGGTTCCTTAACTAACATTTTTGTTGCATACTCAAAAACAAAAACTTTTAACCCTGATGATACAGCAGCAGCTATCTTTATCTACGCTTCAGCAACTGATATCTTTAGCATCACATCTGGCGTTACAACAAAGGTCGAAGGTATCATCGCTAGCGATGCTACACCTAAGATTGATGCTAACGGCGTATTACAGATGGAAGTCCAGATTTACACAACAAGCGGTCTGACACCATTTGTAACAACTAACGCAACATCTTCTGTTGTAACAGATATCTTGAAGTTCAAGAAGGGCATGTATGCAACTAACCTCGACGCAGCAGCTACAGCAGGCGGAATCTCAGCTACAGGCACAAACCTACAAGAAGCTAAGACCTCATTTAATGCTGGCGCAGGTTACGTTGTAAACGCATACGTAGCATACAAGAACGCATCAGGCGTTGTAAGCCTTGTAAGTGCTGACGAAGCTTCTACCACAGACTTTGCAATCTCTGCTTCAACAGTTCTTTATTCAATCGATGCAAACGGTAAAGTTTCAGTAGTTACATCTGCCGCATTGCTTCCAACAGCAGTAGCTGAAAAAGACGCTCACGTTGACAACAAGTACAATGTCATCGTAGTGTTGAACACAGCCGGATCTGCTCCTAAGGCTATCTACTTCTTCGCAGACGGAAAGAACTTCAACTAAGCATAACGCTTAGAATAAGTACTAACCAAACAAAGAGAACCTCCTGCTATGCAGGAGGTTCTCTTTGCGTACCCTAATACAACACCTTCGCCCCTGCACCACTCTTTTTCACATCACTCGCGTGGCGAATCTCAGTCGCCACCCATATCACCACTGGCAACGCCACGACTACAACCAAGGAGAACACAAAGGACATACTAACAAAACTCCGTAGCTCGATTGTATTGCCGAACAACAGCACAGATACTGCAGCTATGAGCAGGGCTAACGGAAACACCAAATCTCGCTCGGCTTCTGCCTTGGTGAATCGAACAATACCTCTCGCTGCAACGTGAAACACAATGGAAAGCTTGATAAATGTTGCAATCAGCTCAGATATTGCCCCCACAACCTCGATTCTCTGGATAAACCCGCCTATTGCGGTGGTGCTGGTAGATTCGAAAAGCGGAAAGTGCATTTCAACAAAGGTTCGCTCACCAAGTGAGAGAAGCGAGATAAATATGCTGACAAACAGAATTATAAAGCCTATACCAAATCCAAACAACAGCACATTTCTGACGCTCCTCTTTGTTTTAAGCTGACTAAGGGGCACAAGCAAGAAAAATATATCGGGGAATAGATACAAAAAAAGTGAGCCTGTCTGATTTGCCATTTCGCCCACCGAAACGTCAAACACCGGAGTTATTGACGCAAAGCTTGAAATCTTAGAACCTGACACGAGAACGAGTATTATTAATATAAAAACCGCAAGCATCATAACCGAAGAACGAGCCACGACGGTTACGCTTTTTGAAGCAGCATAGGCGCAAACTAAAATTATTGCAATTGCTGTAAAAATTCTAGGTGTACGGGGCATGGCTACGACATGGACAAACTCCGTCATAGTCCGCAATGTGACGGCGCACACTAAAACAGCATACGCCAGAAAAATCACATTTGTCAGCTTTCCGAAAAGCTTACCCAAGGCGTTCTCTGCAATCTCAAAAAGGTCCTTTTCAGGTTGGAGCTTTGATAATCTAGCTACAATTAAAATAAACGGAATTGCAATTATAGCAGCAAAAATTGCGGCAAGCCAAAGGTCGTGACCGACTTTGTTTATTGCTCCGGTCATTAAAACACCGCATGTAAAAAATGCCGTTAAACATACCATTTGAGCTGCGCCGATTTTCTCTTTCATAGTGTCGTGTCCTCCTTGAGTGTGTGCTTTTGCACAGGTTGTCTTTTATAAAGCACTAACTCATTAATCTAAAGAGCTGACGTAAAATACCTTGGGTATACAGAATGCTCAAGGTCAAGGACGCCAGCCATATCAGAAGGTAAACTACTGTCGTGGCGTGACGCTTCATTTTCATCACTCTCGGAAAGTCAATGGCGATTACTGCGCCATGAATTATAAGTGTAAACCAAAACATTCTGCACCTACTTAGCTAAGTTAGTGTTGTCAACATAGACGCTGGTTTTGACGTTAATCTGCGAGTTTTCTAGCATTGATAAAAATTGTTCAGGCTCGGACTTACTTCGGGTTTTTGATTTTATAGAAAACAAATCGCATTTAGCTTCTTTTATAATTTTATTTACAAGATTTGTAATACCCTCGTTTACATCGGCGGTAAGTTTTTGTTCAATTTCGGCGACATCCTGCACTGTGTTAATAGTGTCCTCTGCGCTTTCGGACTCAAGGGCGACAATGCATTTAACAGCAAAGTCAACACTATAACCGGAATCCTGAGCCTTGGCGGTAACGCCTGACTTATTATTGATAATCTCAGCTTCGGTGGAATTCATACCTTCCAATGTAACCCGACCGCTGTTTACTTTTCCGCTGATAAGGTTGTAATACAACGTCTCTTGAGCGTCTAAATAACTCACAAGCTTTCCGCCCAAAATCAAGGCTGCGCCGGAGGTATTAGTTATTGGTTCACCTGCATTATCAGTGGTGACACTGATGCAAGTCATAGCAACAGCGGAGGTAGGTGTGTCAACTGAGTTAAACACTTGATACAAGGGGCTTACAACGGTCAGGCTATTTTGGCTTGCGTTTAGTACGATGTTCTGGGAAATATCCAAGGAAACTGATGACTTCTGCTTAGTTTTCATTTTTAGCACGTCCAGTGCCTTTACGTCCTTAGTAATTGCTAAATTACCCGTCAGATGATAGACAGAGTTTCGCATAAGCACGTCTACTAAAGGCTTTAGGTTATCCTTGGCTATATTGTCTCCGATTAAAACAAGGTCGCATTTGTCAAGATAAAAAGTCCCCGCAACCTGGGTCAAGATATTTGCCATTGCTCTGTTTGGGGTGTCGCCCTTGCCTTCAAATATATAGGATTCCAACTTAAAGCCAGATTCTCCGGGAACAGCCTCGCTTACCTCTACCCCCACGAGATATTGGTCGTCCTCAATGTCGAAGGACACGCCTGTAACCGTAAGCATTTTGTCAATGGGCTTATAGTCCCAGCAGGCGGTGAGAAAACAGAGGCTGAATATGGGAATTAACAACTTTTTAAGCATCATTTTGCCCTCGTTCTGTCTTTAGTCAGTGAGGCGGGGCGGGATTTTTGATACATAAAGGGTAGGCGTACAAAGGAGTCCTCGCTTTGGCTTTTGCTTAGTGGCAGTAGGCTGTCCATAAAATTGACGCCGAAGGAGCGCATACTGTAAACATAAATGTTTATGGCAATTAATAATAGCGATATCCCAAATAAACCGTAGATCGAGCCGACGATTACATTTGCAAACCGCAAAAGTAAGGACGCACCCTTTAGGCGGGGTACCATTAAGCCGCACATACCTGTAGTTGCCACAATAATAACCATGGTTGTACTGACAAATTTAGCCTCCACCGCCGCTTGTCCTATAATCAACGCACCGACAATACTCAACGCCTGACCAATTTTATCTGGCATACGTATGCCCGTTTCTCTGAGAATTTCAAATATTAACAGCAAGCCGAGACACTCAATTACAGGGGGAAAAGGTACACCTTTTGATGACGCGGCGATGTTATTAAACAATTTAATAGGCAAAAGCTCAGGATGGTACGACACTATCGCCACAAATATTCCCGGAATTAACATGCTTGCAAAAAATGACAAAAACCTCAGTAAACGACCAAAACCTGCATAATAAAAGGACAAATAGTAATCATCGGGAGCTTGAAAGCTCTCGATATGAAGATGGGGCACAGTGACGACGATGGGAGTACCGTCCATAATTATGGCGATACGTCCCTCCAGCATTTTTGAAGAGCAGATATCTGGCTTTTCTGTGGTACCCGTGGTTTTAAAAATAGACATTTTATGGTCACGGATTAGCTCTTCAATTGCGTGAACATCAAAAGAGCCGTCAATTTCAAGGGCGTCAAGTCTCTTTTTTAAGTCTGCAAGGACATTTTTATCAACGAGAGAGTCTAAATAGGCAAGACAGCAGTGAGTTTCAGTTCGTGTGCCAACCTTGCGAAACTCAAACTTAAGGTCACTGGTTTGGAGACGTCTGCGGAGCATGGAGAGGTTAATCAGCATGGTTTCTGTGAAGCCTTCACGAGAGCCCTTTAGAGATTTTTCATCGTCAGGCTCGGAGATACTGCGCATCATCCAGCCCTTGGTGTTTATATCCAACACTGTGTCAAAGCCGTCAATTAACAACAGGGTGTCGCCGTATATTAAGCCGCCTACAAGCTTGGCAATGTCGCCCTGTTCCTCAACAGAGTTGCCGCAAACGCCGTGGAGCTTGATGTCCTGCAATGTTCGTCTGTGAAATAATAGGGTTTGGCTCATAATTACGGGAGTTATGATATTGTCGTTTAAAAACTGCGTTTGAATCATGCCGTCTACAAATATAGCGCAGCATTTTATGTTAGCGTTTATACGGTTCTCAAAAAAACGATAATTAACGGTATCGTCATGCTCAAAAATGAGCTTAAATAC
>JAVBKA010000234.1:0-4614 GCA_031546715.1 Oscillospiraceae bacterium
CTACTTAAATGAATCAGGATCAAGCTCTTAATATTTTCCGAGAAGCGGGTGTTTTACTTGAAGGTCACTTCAAGCTAACATCAGGACGGCATTCCAATAAATATATGCAATGTGCAAAGGTTTTTCAAAAAACCACCTATGCCGAACCCCTTTGCAAGTCCCTAGCGGAACAGTTTGAAGGCGTTGAAATCGACGCTGTAATCGGTCCCGCCATTGGCGCAATTCAAATGGCTTACGAAGTTTCCCGTCACATAGGGTGCAGAAATATTTTTGCAGAGCGTGAGGAAGGCGTTTTTGCCTTGCGCAGAGGCTTTTCTATCAGCCAAGGTGAAAGACTTCTGGTTGTGGAGGACGCTGTTACCACGGGGGGAAGCGTTAAAGAGGTTATCGAGCTTGTTAAAAAGCTTGGGGGCGTTGTTGTCGGCGTTGGCGCGCTTGTTGACCGCAGTGGCGGCAAGGCGGATTTTGGCACAGCGTTTAAATCTGTGGTTAGAGTAGACATAGAGTCTTGGGAGGCTGATGCCTGTCCTCTTTGCAAGGACGGTATTCCATGTGTTAAGCCGGGAAGCCGCAATATATAATGGCAGAGGCAAATACAGATACACCTGCGGAAAACGTTCACGCAAACCATCGTCAACGGCTGAGAGAACGGTTTTTAAACGAAGGACTAACCCAGTTTTCTGACCATAACGCCTTGGAGCTTTTACTTTTTTATGCCCTCCCGCGGTATGATACCAACCCTATCGCGCATAGACTGCTTATGAAGTCCTCATACGATGAAAACCCTGAACAAGCCCAGCAAGCAAGCAAAAGACCCATGCAGTTTAACGAAGTTTTTGAAAAAGATTTTAAAGAGCTGCTTTCAGTAAAGGGAATTGCCAACGGTTCTGCAACCTTTCTCAAGCTTTTGCCGCTTTTCTGCGAACGCTACTTAGCGGCAAAATCCGAAGAACGGACTATGCTTGACTCCACTGAACGAGCGGGGGATTTCTTTCTAAAGCAGTTTGCAGGCAAAAACTACGAGCTTTCTATGCTTGCCTGTGTGGACGCCAAAGGCAGGCTCATTATTTGCAGGACAATCAGTGAGCGCGATTCCCACGAAAACTTTTTCACCGCTTCCACCGTGATGGAAATTGCTTTGCAGCATAACTCATGCAGCGTTATCCTGTCGCATAACCACATAAATGGCTTTGCCCTTCCCACCCAAGGCGATAGAATAGCAACGGTTAAGCTTAAATCCGCGCTAAGCTCCGTTGGGATTTCTCTTAACGACCATATTATAGTTGCAGATGATGACTACGTTTCATTTAGAGAGAGCGGTTTTTTTAACTAGTTTGGGATAATTTCATGGAGAATTATTAAATGTTTGACACCGAAATTCACGCAGAATCCATTTTTAAGGACAATTTCAAGCCATATCAGCTTTTTAAGGATAATCCGCCCGCAGATAAAGATGTGCTGGTTGGATATTCAGATTTACAGGTTTTAGAGCTTATACTTAGCTACGCAATGCCAGCCAGAGGTACTCATAGTGCCGCAAAAAACCTTCTTGCAAAGTATGAAAGCTTAAGTGCTATCTGCGATGCTCCTCATAGTGAGCTTTTGAAAATACGAGGCGTTTCTGAAAATGCCGCAATTTTTCTTCGGTTGATTCCTCAAACGTTGCAAAAAATTCTTGTTAGCAAAAGCAGAAACGGCTACGCAAACGATACCGACTTAATTCTGGACAACTCCCAAAAAGCCGCCGATTTTTTCATACCAAGATTTATCGCAATGAGCACAGAAGCAATAATGGTGGTTTGCCTTAACCCCAAGGGAAAAATTATCACTCTTAAGATGTTTGACGACGGCAATGTGGATTCAGCGGCCGTCAACAGCCGTAAGGTTATGGAGCTTGCACTTCTTAATCACGCAAGCGGTATAATGCTCGCACATAACCATCCGAGCAGTACCACTACACCGTCAAATGAGGACAAGGTTACAACGCATAAACTTTGGGCAACATTGAATGCAGTGGGTATTTCACTGATAGACCATATCATAGTTTGCGGGAAAAAGTACTTTTCCTTCAGAGATAACAACATGATTAACAATTAACACTTTGGAGTGGTTTGATGAACGAATTTAATCCTATGGAACTGTTATGCGGCTCTTTTGATGCATTTCCATTTCCCACAGTCCTTTTAAATATTGAAGGGCAAAATGCCTATGTAAATTCCCAGCCCTGCCCAATTGCTCTGGAAGACATTGATTTTACATCAATTCCAGAAATTAATGCAGTGCTGAACGGCAGTGACATGCCGCCGAAGCGTGTGAAGCTGGCGTTAGGAGGACAAACCTGCAGCGGCATTATGGAGGCGCATACCGTACGCACTGATAGCGGCATTTCAGGCGCACTTGTAATCTTCCGCCCTGACTTTGCCCCAGATATTCCGGATTTTGACGTTTTGCCATACGTATCGTCTGCAATTGAGGCTGTTTGGGAGCGTATTCACAGACTTAGCCTGCTTTCGTCCCATGTTTTGATTATCGGAGAAGAGGGTGTGGGCAAGGCAAAGTATGCAGAGGCACTTTGCAGAATTTCTACAAAGGGTAATGCAAGAATGCTGGTTTTTAACCAAGGCTCGGACTTGACGGCTACATTAGCGTCCGCCAGCGAAGACACAAATACCTTAATTTATGTTCCCTATGTTGACAGACTGCCAAAGCAGATTCTTGACCGTCTTGCGTCAATTTTGTCTGACAAGCGCTGGATTGATGCCCGCGGTGCTGTCCACGCTCTATCTAACCGCTTTATAGTGTCCGCCTTGCCTGACCTTGCCAGAAAGGTTTCGCAAGGGGAATTTCCCAAGGAGTTATATAACCGTGTCAGCATAATGCCTGTCTACATCCCTTCGCTTAAGGAACGACCTGAGGACATCATGCCCGCTGCAAATGCGTGGCTTGAGTACTATGCCAAGCGCGCAGACAAAATTATTACAGGTTTTTCGGAAGAAGCTATGCAGATTATTAACGTCTACTCATGGCCTGCTAACCATGTGGGCTTACGCAATACTATACAAACAGCCGTCAACGACTGCTTGGGTGGGTATATTTTAGCGTCTCACCTTTCAATCAATGACAGCAAAATTCCGCAGGACAGATTAAACGCACCGCTTCACAAAATTCGTGACGCATACACAAAGGAACACATTCGCTCACTTTTGGAGAAATACGGCAATAGCGTCGAGGGCAAGCGCAAGGCGGCGAAGGAGCTTGGTATTGGGCTATCGACGCTGTATAGGTTGCTTGAAAAACGCTGACGGGGTAGGAACGAGTTTAGTCACGGTTAGTGGATTACTAGAGGCGATTATGTAAAAATTGGACGAGCGATTTGGTTTTTATTAAGTAGTTTTTCATCTTATTTGGGTTTAGATAGTGTTTTGCTCAATCTCTCATAACAGTTTTAACTGAAAGCGGTGAATGTAATGATTGGTCTATGGCTGTCTGCAGTTTTGTTGTTTTTGATGATTGTTAGTGCAATAGTTAGCTTGATTTTAACAATTATAAAGGAAAAACGAAAACTTCCTATTCTTGCATGTGTTATCTCCATTCTTGGAGCTGGTGCATCATTTTTCTCGTTAACCGTTCCAACTCCTGAAATTTTTCCGTCTGACAATGCAATACCACTTAGTACCTCAGATAAAATTTATTTTGAGACAAATAAAGGCTTGCAGATTTTTTATTCCACAGACGGCACTAACCCTAAAATGGGAACACGTTACATCGAAGAATTTTCAATTGATTCCGATGCGACTGTTTCGGCGCGGTCGCGATTTTTGTTTTTTTGGAGCGCAGTAGGAACTAGGCATTACATATATTCGGAGACGCAAAACGGCAAAACGGACATGAACTCCGGCGAACAGGGCGATAGCTCTGGTACGGTTGACTCTATAGATAATGACAATACAAGCAAGCCAGTTATCGGACAGATCTCCCCAAGCGTTGCTCCTGAGACTAGTCCGATAGTATCACCAGATTTAGAGTTAGAAAATGCACCGCCAACGCCAACGCCTACACCAACGCCTACACCAACACCAACGCCAGCGCCTACACCAACGCCTACACCAACGCCTACACCTACGCCCACGCCCACGCCAACACCATCGCCCAAACCAACTCCAACGCCAGTTACAAAAAAACCATATATCATCGAAACTCTGTCCAAGATTGCCCCGTCAGATAGCTATTCAAGAAAGTGGATAACGAACAGCAAAAATGCGATTTTTTATTTGACGGAGAACTCGATATTAAAAGTAGACGCTAGAACAAAAAAGCAAGAGGTACTTGTTGATATTGGTGCATGGAAGGCAGACGGCGGCGTTTTTGCTGCAGATGTTGAACTGAGGAATTTGTACTATGACGCAGTTAATGAAAAATTACTGACAAGTACTGAGAACGATGTGTATATTTGCGAAAATGGTACGTTGTCGCATGTTGCGGCAGTGCCAGAGGATTACGGTTACATCAATTTTATAGAGACGACATTTAGCGAAGGTTCTGTGCTGGTTGTTCTCCACCAACAAGAGGGGCATGTGGACCGCGCTAAGAACCATTTTATGCTGCTCGACCTTA
>JAVBKA010000027.1:0-21777 GCA_031546715.1 Oscillospiraceae bacterium
AAGGTTGCAACAGGGTTATACTCGCTATACACCTCTGAAACCAGTCCGAAGGGAAATGTAACTCCAAAGGGAACTTTCAAAAGGCTGACTGTTGATATTTTATCACAGTTGTCAAATGGTTGCGAGCCCTCTGCAAACAAATTATTTCGTCCTCCGTTCAAAACCAGCGCATTTCGGGAGCGTGTGTTGCCTGTATAGCCTTTGCTTATAATCTCAAGCGGTAAAACCGCCTGATAATCACGCCATGTTCTGGCCTTTATAACTCCCATCGCATGTTGATATCTTACCCCTATTTTTGCAGTATCAACAACTCCGCTTATCAAAAGCTGCCCCTTAAACACAGCCTGCCCCACGGCAACATTAGGCGAGCCGATTAAGGTGTTCATGCTGACAATAACGCCGTCCTCAGCGGCAATTATATTACAAGGCACACCACGGTTGACAATTTCCTTCGGAATGGTTCTCTCCCTGACTTCAACCGAAGCAACGCCTCCGCTGATATTCAAGGCAAACCAAAGCAGTTTGTCAATTCTTGAAATCATTTCATGCTTAACAGCAATTTCATTAATATCCTCTGTAAGCGTACCGATTGTGATTCCAACATCAGCAAGGTTTTTTAGTATCTCCTCCGTTGGAATAGTTTCGTTGCCAGACACTCTAAACTCCCAGATAAACTCGCCCATTCCAGTAGAGACTACAATAAAAATTATAAGCCCAACAATCAAGGCATACCGCTTTTTAAACTTTTTTGCAAAAACAGGCGCACCTGATTCTTTGAGAACCCTTAGCTCACAGCCTTGCGCTTCTGCAAAGCCTTGCAGTATTTTCAGCTTCCGCAAGGGTACAGTAAGAATATAGCATGTTTCATCCTTTTTTTCTACCCCCCAAAATGCAATATCATTTTGAGCGCATAGATTTAAAAATCGTTCCGGAAACACACTGGTTATGCTCACCGATATGTGTCCCTGAATATTGTTCAGCGTTTTAAGCACTATTGCCCCTCCTAAATACTATTAATACACTACCTCAATGGAAAAAAGCGTCCCCAGCACCCTCAGTTCACTGGCTGACATGGCTGAAATAACAAATCCGTCACCCTTAATGCGAAGAACAACACCTCCGCCGTTGACGGAAATCTCCTTTGAATCATAGGAAAGTATGCCTTTATGATTTTCGATGTATATGTCCTGACAGCCTACAATCTGAATTTTTGGTAAGCCTGCAATAATTTCCCCCGGCATTTCAAAGGCTTTTGCCGCCTTTGCAAATATATTTTCTTTCATTTTCTGCTCCCTTTCGTTGGTTAATCTACGCCCTCCAATAAATTTATGCAAAGTTGGACAAAAACTTGACCTAGTAACATATATTTTATATTAGTCCTAGGACAAAAATTATTTGGTGGGTGCGGTATGTCAAAACTCTTAAAGCTTACTTGGTTTGTAGACCTATGCATGGGGGTATCTCTGCTGCTGGCGTTTGCAGGCTTGGTGTTAAATCCAAGAGAAACCTCCGAAGCGGCAAAGGAGGGCATCAGAATATGCCTTGATATAATAATCCCCTCGCTGTTTCCATTTTTTGTTCTAGCGTCGCTAACCATTGAGCTTGGACTGACACGATACATAGGCGTTGCCCTTGAACGAGTTATGCGTCCGCTATTTCGCGTCAGTGGTCCATGCTCTGCCGCTGTGGTGCTTGGTTTTCTGGGAGGTTACCCTGTTGGCGCAAAAACCGCTATATCGCTTTACGAAAAAAAACTCTGCTCAAAAGAAGAAGCAGAACGCCTTTTGGCGTTCTGCAACAATTCCGGACCTGCCTTTATTTTGGGCGCAGTGGGTGCGGGGATTATGGGCTCGTCGGAAGCAGGTTGGCTGCTATATCTTACCCACACGGCGGCATCACTTACGGTTGGTTTTATCTTTAGGTTTTACAAGTATAAAAGTCCGCCTTCGGTGGTTGACACTGGGCGTGAGCGCAAGGTCGTACGCTTGTCAGACGCATTCACGACCTCAGTAAAATCCTCGTTTATGTCCGTCATTTTCATTAGTGCTTTTGTGATATTTTTTACCGTTGCAATTCGGCTGCTATTTATAACAGGTGTAATCCCAAGCGTTGCAGGATGGTTAGGCGGTTTGCTTGCCCCTATCGGGTTAAATTCCGAAAAAATTCAGCCGATACTTACAGGACTTATAGAAATAACCTCGGGCTTATGGAACATGCAAGGCGGAGCGTCTACAATTCTCGCGGGCAAAATGGCAATGGCTGCGTTTATGCTTGGTTGGGCAGGACTGTCAGTCCACTGTCAGGTTCTCAGCTTCATCGGAGAAAGCGGTCTAAGCCCTTGGACATATTTAATCGGAAAAATGATGCATGGTCTAATTTCAGCCGCTTACACCGCAATCGTAGTCAGCGCAATGGGTTATACTGCCCCAGTTTCAGTATATCTTGCCGAACAGGTGCAAGAGATAGCAAATCTTAGCTTTGCTACAACGCTGAAAATCACGATTAAGGTGTTGTTAGGTGTTGGCATCGGCTTTTTCTTGGTAAGCGCGCTAATTTTGGCAAAAAGAAAAAAGAGGTACTAGGCGCAGTACCTCTTCTAAATCTTAAAAACCTAACTTTATGAAGGCTCGTCATCGCTTTCAATAAACGAATCTTCGCCTCGATTTTCTGCCTCAATTAGAATATCAACTGCGCTTGCGACCTTAGCAAGATGATTGAAATACATTTGCTTATAGTCCGGAATAATTATCACCTCACTTGCAAATCATTACACAATAATATGACAAATCGTCATATTTGTCAATATGTCAGTATGTCATAATTATGTGGGGTGAATAATATGGAAAATCTGAGAAAAATCCGGCTTGAGAAAAATCTAACACAGCTCGCATTGCGAATGAATACAGGTATCGACCAAGCCTTACTTTCAAAATACGAAAGCGGAGAACGGCTGCCAACAGTCGAGAATCTCTCAATTTTGGCAGATTATTTTGGCACCAGCCTCGACTATCTCATGGATAGGACTAATTGTAAAACGCCATATCCTAGAGACATTGTAACTCCTAATCCTTAGGGCTACTGCTTTTCTAGCCAATTTGGTACTCCAGAAGGACATTTTATCGTTTTAACTGCGTATCCGGTGCCTGGCGTTTCAAACAAGACATCAAACTTTGCTCCTTCTGGCAGCAAGTAATTGTTACCTTCCTCATCCCACACATTCGGTAAGTGCGTTCCTGGCGAGGTATGGGCAATAACAGCCGCAAGCCCACCATAGCATTCGTTCCAACGTGTGCCATAATCCTTTAAATCAGACATCGATATGAAATTGAATTCACTTGAAGGGTTGTATCCGTTAAATAAATAGGAGCTGAAATCGACTATATAGTACATACCATCATACTTAATATAGTTATATACATGACCTCCTCCATTACCTTCATAGTAAGAATGTAATATAAACCCTACTTCTTCATAGTCTCCTTCAAGTAAATAGTTTGCAAGGTTCGCCATTCGCCCGCAATTACCCAAGTTTTCAGATAAGGTCACAGAAGCAGGCGAGTTAAAATGCCAGTAATTCCCACCGTCCCCATACTGAATGTCGCCGTTCTTTAGCAGCACACGTGAAGCAAGCATATATTGAAGCATGTCTCCTGCTGTTTTAATTTTAGTCTTAAGTTCTTCTTTAGGCTTTCCCACAAGGTCTTTTGCCTCTGAAATTGATAAAGTCGTATTTCCCAAAATTTTTGACAATTGAAATTTGCCAATGTTTTCGGGTTTTATATGCGCATAATTTTTTTCAATATATTCCGGTGACGTAGAGCGATTGCCTTCGTTTGCGTAAATTGGAGAAGCAACTGGATTAGTAATTACAGTCCATTCATTCCCATACGCTCCATCTAACACTATTCCGTTTTCAAAAGTATAAAGTGAATCTACCTCTTTGTATAGGAAATCGTCATCTTTAACTAAATTTAAATATTCATCTCGTCCTGATGTTACCGCTTCTGGTAATAACGATCCAGGGCGAGAAGCTTTGTCTGCCGACATACTAAGAACGGGGTCAAAAAAGTGGTATTCACCATCTATTAATATATAATTGATAGCTTAAGGTCGTTGTAAATTAACATGACCAAACTAATCATTTGTCTTGTATTAGCCTTACAACGCTTACGTCTAACGCCTTTGCAAGAATAACTAATTCTTTATCCGTTACAATACGAGTTTGCCCCTCAATCTTAGAGAGGCAAGAGCCTGTTATATCCAAACCCTCTAACTGTATTTTTGCAAGTAAATCTTTCTGCTTCATACATTTTTCTAACCGTATTAGTGTAATATTTCCGCCGACAATATTCATATCTCCTAAAGGCCGCCTTCGTGGTTTCATTGAAATTCTCCTTGTCATAATTCTTTTAAAGAATTATACGACGAAAAACCTCTTGACATAATTCCACTAGTAGAATTATAATGGAACAAGAGACGCATTATTTTACAGGAGATGATTAAGTGCCAGATTATCAAACAATGTACCACAAACTTTTCAATAAAGTGACAGACATTATTGAAGAGTTACAAAGTATCCAAATTCAAACGGAGGAAATGCATTCCACGTCAGACGCACCAGAAATTCACATGCGAGACGAAATTCTGAACGATGATTCAGCAAAAAACAATGACAGCAAAAAGACCAGCAGGCGATAGTGCCTACTGGTCTTTAGTTACCTAACTTTACAAAAAATAAATATCTGTTCTCTGACTCCATAATGGAAATCTGTGAGATAGGGTAGCTATTCTATTTAGTTTTCAGCCTTTCAGCCAAATCCTTATCTGGCACTGCAAAAATAGTTTTAAAATCGTTGTAGATCACCATACCTGGCTTTGCTCCGGCGGGTTTTTTTACATTTTTAACCTTGGTATAGTCCACATTTACTTTTGGAGACGCCGAGGCTTGCGAGTACAGCGCGGCGATACAAGCCGCCTCGTACAAGGTTTGTTCCGAGGGGCGTTCACCAGAGGTGTCAATGACTACGTGGCAACCCGGGATTTTTTGAGTATGCAGCCATATGTCGTTTTTATCGGCCATTTTCAGTGTAAGATGGTCGTTTTGCTTGTTATTTCTGCCAGCGTAGAACCTAATGCCCTCACTAGACTTAAACGCAATGGGCATTGCAGGCTTTTCTTTATTTTTTTGCTTGCTTTTTGCCTGTTTTGGAGAAAAAGATAACTCCTCTTTAATTTCCAGCAGGTCTTTTTCTGTAGAAACGCGAGAAATCTCCTCTAGCACGCTTTCCCAGTACTCAAGCTCCTGCGCACCAATTTCAAGCTGCTTTGTAAGCAATATTTCAGCATTTTTCGCCTTTGAATAGTCTTTGTAAGCCTTCGCCGCATTTTGTTGGAGGCTTTTTTTAGAATCTAGCGGAATTTTCGCCGACTTATTATCATCATAAAAATCCTCAACTTCAATTTCAGACGCTCCCCGCTCTGCCCTGTGCAGATTTGCCATCAGTAAATCTCCCACCTGACGAAGTCTTTCACGGTTTCTTGCTGGCTCAAGCTCTGCGCGTTGAAGCTCCATTTTTCGGATTAGCTTGGCTTTTTGATTCTGAGCGGACTTATGGTAATCCTTCGCCTTTTGCTGTAGGCTGTTGAGAATGTCACGGCTGGTATAAAACTGGTCGAGCATCTGGGAAAAACTTCCGTCAAAGATTTCAGCTCTTACTATGCCGCTGTATTGATTAATTGGTGTGTATGTGTAGTCCTTGGGCTTGTCGTTTTCGTAGATAATGCAGGGCGTGAAGCTGCGGCTTTTTACCCGTGACATTAGCTCAAAAAACGCAGTCGTGACGTCGGGCGCATTAGCAACTTCACGGCAAACTAGTGGCGACATTCCGCCTAGCTCAGAGAGTAAATAATCGTCAGTCGCCATGTTTTCAGGCTTAAGCTTGAGCATGGTTGCAAAATCATTTTCAGAAAGGTCAAGGGGATTTCTCTTGCGCTGTGTCGGAGGAAAACAATACAACAGCCCCGGCAGTACCGGACGTTCTTCGGACATTTGAAGGTCAACACGCTTGACGCATTCCATAATCCTGTTATCCGTGCCAACAATAATTATGTTGGAGTGTCTGCCCATCAGCTCGCAGACAACGGATTTTTCGTTGCGTACTCCGATTTCGTCAAAAGTGTCAAAAGTGATGGTTACAACACGCTCACAGGGTGCTTGCGTAATCCGCATAATTCTCGCTCCGAGAAAATGCTTGCGCAGCAGCATACAAAACATCGGAGGCGCATAAGGGTTTTCCCGTGCGACATTGGTAAGGTGAAGTCTTGCCGCTGACGGATTGCAGGAAATAAGCAGCTTGAAATTTTCGCGCTCGCTTCTAACAGCCATCTGAATTTCTGTTTCAGATGGCTGAACTATTTTATCTACTTTTCCGCCCACGAGCATTTGAAGTTCATCAACAACCGCCGCAAGGCAAAATGCGTCTAAAGGCATTTAAAAGGCTCCTCATTGTCGTACAAGACTATATTGACTTCTGGAAAATTATTGGCAAGGTACTCATAAACAACCGCCATTGCTGGGTTTTCTGTTGCATAATGACCGCAGTCAAGCAGGTTCACACCTAATTGCTTCGCCAAAATAAACTGATGATGCTTAACATCGGAGGTTACAAACGTATCAAAGCCTACGTTTTTTGCGTATTCGAGATAATCACCGCAGCTTCCCCCGCCGACGGCTACATGCTTCACAGCTCGTCCTGCGTCATGGTATTTTACCACACCGCTACCAAGTAATGTTTTGGAGCGACTAGCAAAGTCGGACAACTCAAGCGTCTGTCGTAAAAATCCAACCCTGCCTATGCCCTCTGGCTCAAAGCTAACCGCACCTGTTATTCCCAGTAGAGACGCTAAAACATCGTTTACCCCTCCGGTAACGGCATCCAAGTTTGTGTGCATTGAGATAAGTGACATTTTATTTTCAATTATATTGAGCATCAGCTCTTGTTGAGGCTGCATATGGGATGTGCCGTTGAGCACTGCGGGTCTTATATTTGTTCTGACAAATGGGTGGTGGGATATGAGCAGATTAGCTCCGCTTTTTTTCGCAGCCGTCACTACTTCCGCAGTAATATCCAAGGCGATATAAATTCCGCTAACCTCTGTGCCGTCTCTGCCGATTAGTAATCCAACATTGTCGTCATCAAGTGCAAGATTAAGTGGCGCAAGCTCGGTCAAGGAATCGTAGATTTTTCTGACAGTAATCAAATTGTACCTCCGCATGAATACAGAGTATATTTGCGTTTTTCTTCTTGAATTATGTCTACTTTAGGCTCAGGGTAGCCGTTCACAAGTAAATAGTTGTAAAGTCTGATTTGTTTCGTCATTGGTTGGAGAAAAAGATGCTTTTCCTTTAGCCAAGGAGACGCTTGCAAAATTTCCATTATTGTATCAGCACCCATGCCCGAAATAACGACCACATCCACCTCCGACGGCTCAACACATTGCGCGCCAAAGCCTTTGCGGAGCTGAATCCTGTCTAGCCCGTGGATACCAAGGGTTCGCTTCGCACGAATGAGAGGACCGTCCGATATGTCAGTAGCGATTATATGCTCAGTAATCCCCCGCTGTAATAAATACGCAGGTAACCGTGCGTGGTCAGTGCCAATGTCTGCAACTCTGCTGCCAGGTGGTATAGTATCTGCAATTTTCATCAAGCGAAGCTTTAGAAGTAACGGTCTTTTAGAACCTTTCTCAACGTTCATCGTTTTTCAACACCTGAAAACACTCGCTTTGCAAAGAAATAAGCGAGAATTGACAATCCGTTTAGAGCGACAAGGGGTAAAACCTTGCCAAAATTGGTGTCAACGCTTGCAAGTAGTGCATTCAGCGCAAAAAATAGTAGTAAACCGAGAACGCGACCAATATTCAGAGAAGTATTTCTCAGTGCTATGCTGTCAAGCTTACGGTCAGTACCGCTCTTTGACAAATAATCAGTAAGCTCATAGGCTGTATATTGTAGAGTGTTGTAGCATACGCAAACGAAAGCCATGTCCAAAACATACACCGAAAACACCAGCACAACATTGCTACTTAGTAACATTATTACCGCAAGGGCAAAGGAGCCAATCAACGATATAAAGAACCATACAATGCGTTTTTGAGGCTTTAGAAAACGCCCCATAATAATCCACGCCAGAACCGCCAACGCACTTCTAAGTGCAACACCGACACCCAGCAGCATTTCGCTACTTATAAGGTCAAATATTAAAATGCCTAAGTAATATAAATATGCGCCGTCACGAATACCGTAAAAGATATGCGCGAGGGACATAGAATGGACAACCTTAAGTTTGTACTCATTTTTTACAATGTCTATTAATGGATTCCCTTTTCTGCCCGTTGGTTCGGCGTGCATTCCCTTCATCGTTAAAACTGAGCCGACAAAGGATAGGGCGGAAATTGTAAAAATGACAATGTAGCCTGAAAAGTCAGTAAATCTACTGAGGATAAAGCCAGAAATAAGCGGAGTAATCAGAACGATTACATTGCCAACCATGGAAATTATCGCCATACCCTTTTGGCGATTGAGGGGGTTAGTGTAGCTAACGCAGTACGTGTGGTACGGTAGCCAGTAAAACGCATTGCCAATAGATAAAAGAAAGGCAATACCAATATAATACTTGCTGACTTCGTCGGGAAAAACAAGCATGATGATATAACCGAGGGTGGTGAAGGCGAGGGCTATTCTCGTAATCCAGATTGTGGAAACTTTGCCCGAAATGCTGACGGCAATAAAGTTGCAGAACGCTTCAAATATAAAGCTGAACAGATAAAAAAGACCAACCAATAAAAAGCTGGAAATTCCAGCTTTATCAGCAGCCTGAAATAAAAATACGCTCAAAAAAATACCCGAAAGGTTAGCTCCAAGGTTGTAAAGAGAATGCATTTTCAGGAGAGAGATGAAGCTCTCCTGAAAGTAACTCAATCCAACAGCATCGGATATTCGGGCTAAAATATTAGCTGCCTTACCCACTTACGCTTGCTTTAATGATAAATAGTTATTAATTTTCGCAAGAAGCTCGTCTGAGTCAACGCCGTGAACCATACAGGCTTCTTCTAAGGTCTCACCTCTGGAGGCGGGGCAGCCTAAACAGTGCATTCCAATTTCAAGGAAGTACTGTGCTGTGCCGTTATCGAGGTCAATGATGTCGCCAATAATGCTTTCCTTAGTTATCATATTCAAAAATTCCTTTCAAGTAAGACTATATACATAGCTTATAATATTAATTTCAAGTTAAAAACATTCAATAAATTAAATGCGCACAAAGACGCATAGCGGTTATAAATCGCTATAGTGCAGTCAATGCAGAATTTTGCGGCGTTAGCCGCAAATCCGAAGATGGATGCGTTGATAAATAATTGTAAAAATGATTAACACTTTTTTTGAGGAGAATTTTTTTATCAACTCACATATAATAGTATGCGTAAGCACAGCAATAAACATGAGCCTTGCGAAAAAATACCTGAGAATAGACAAAGGAGCTCGCATAGCGAGCACCTTTGTTTGTTTTCACAATTAGCCGTTTTCTCTCATGCGAGCGAAACAATCGCTGCAGTAAACTGGACGGTCTGTCTTTGGCTCGAAAGGAACTTTAGCTTCTCCGCCGCAGTTAGCGCAAGTAGCAGTGAAAAACTCTCTTGGGGCGCGTGATGCGTTCTTACGGTTGTCGCGGCATGCTTTGCAACGTTGTGGCTCGTTCATAAAGCCGCGTTCTGCGTAGAATTCTTGTTCACCTGCGGTGAAAGTGAATCCTTGACCGCACTCTTTGCAAGTTAGGGTTTTGTCTTCGTACATTTTAACTCTCCTGACTTTTTGCCCGTGGACGTTTTCACCGAACTCTTTTGCTCGTTGAGGCTCGCTTACAAGGGCACATATTGCGAACAGTATTACTGTTAACGCCAAATTAATGATGCTTGAAGGGTTACAACTCTAGTTATCAAGCATAACTATGAGCTTGCGTCTGATTCGCTGGACAGCATTGTCAATCGATTTTGTTGACTTCCCAGTCACCTTTGAAATATCCGAATACGAAAGCCCTTCCAGGTAATAAGTAAGGATTTGAGCTTCCAATGATGAAAGAAGTTTTTGCAGATTATTGTTAAGTTCGCTGTCTGCTTCTCTCTTCAGGTATAAATCTTCGGGATTGAGGGGATTGCTGTTAATATTAACAACTGCTTCATCTTCGACGTCAACATAATCCGTAAGGGGTTTATGCTTAATTCGCGAGGCAGTACGAACTGCTGAAATAAGCCTGTTTTTAATGCATCTCTCGGAAAAGGTTCTAAACTTTGCGTACTTATCGGGGCTGTATTCTCGAATGGCGTTTATTAAACCGATCATGCCCTCTTGAATAAGATCCTCACTATCTCCACCTTGAAGAAACAAAGGACGAGCACAGGCGCGAACCAACGACACATATCTTTCGGCTAATTGTTGTTCTGAATCGGCATCACCTGATTGAGCATTTAAGCAAAGTTCTTCATCGCTCAAAGTGATGTATGGCATGTATGGTTCACCTCCTATATTTTAGTACGAGAAAGCGCATTTGTCAAGCGAAAAAGAAAAATAAATGTGAAAAAGAAAAAATTACATAATTTTGGAAGCAATTGCCTCTGCATGTCTCTTAATTTCGTCATAAATTTGACCTTCAATCATGACTCTAACCAAGTTTTCAGTGCCAGAGGGGCGAACCAACACCCGACCATTGCCCTTCAAGGCTTTTTCCGCCTTTGATATTTCGTCAAGAACTGCTTCATTCTTCAAAACATCGTCTTTATTTGAGTGCGTCAGCGGCACATTTATCAGCACCTGAGGGTATGTGGGCACATCGTCCAGCAGCTTTGAAGCCTTACAGGCTCGGCTTGCTAAAATATTAAGAAGCTTAACCGCCGTCAACTGTCCGTCTCCTGTAGTTGAGTGGCGGTGGAAAATTACATGACCTGACTGCTCGCCGCCGATATAGAAGCCGCCCTTAAGCATCTCTTCAAGAACATTCCTATCCCCTACAGGCGCACAAATCACTCTCACTGAGTTACTTTTTGCCCACTTATGCAGACCAAAATTACTCATAACTGTTGCAACCATAGTATTGAACGGCAAAAAGCCTTCTTTTCGTTCAGAAAGTGCCGCCGCCGCCATAATGCAGTCGCCGTCAATAAGCCTGCCCTTTTCGTCAACGGCGAGACATCTGTCTGCGTCGCCGTCAAAGGCGATTCCAATGTCGTATTTTCCGCTTACGACATGGTCACGAAGCGAATCCATATTAGTTGAGCCGCAGTTTTCATTAATATTTACACCATCAGGTTCACTGTTGATTATGCTGTAGTACTTTAGTCCAAGCTTAGAAAACAAAAGCTTTGCCGTTTCGGACGCAGCACCGTTAGAGCAGTCCGCCACAACCCGAATGCCTGACAAATTTTCTGTTGAAACCTTAAGCAGTGAGTCAACGTACTGCCGCCAAGCCTCTGTGTCATGAATAACACGCCCGATAGCCGCGCCAGTTTTAGTTTCCATTTCAGTATCCATAAGCTCTTCAATTCGATTCTCAAGCTCGTCTGAGAGCTTAAAGCCTAATGTATTAAAAAGCTTTATACCGTTATATTCAAACGGATTATGAGAAGCAGATATAACTATTCCTGCATCCGCTCTTGACTTTGTTAAAAATGCAACAGCAGGCGTTGGAATAGTTCCCAGCAGCACAACATCCGACCCAGCGGAGGTCACTCCTGCGACTAACGCCGCTTCAAGCATATCTGAGGATACTCTTGTATCTTTTCCGATATAAATCGTGGCCTTATGTCTGACTTCTTCAGTTAAAACAAGCGCGGCCGCCTGCCCTACCTTAAAGGCAAGCTGGCAGTCAAGTCCTTTATTTGCGACACCTCTGATGCCGTCAGTTCCAAAATATTTTCCCATATGTGAACCCCTTTACTTATTCATAGGCAGCCTTGCTCTCCACCGACATATCATTCTATTGTAAGCTGAGCTTGTTTTATGAATGGTAAATGCAAATGCTGATAAGCTTTTTCAGTTGCGCATCGTCCTTGCTTTGTCCGAGTGATGAAGCCCTGCTGCAATAAATACGGCTCGTAGACGTCCTCAATGGTTAGGGCGTCCTCGTCGATTGTTGCGGCGAGGGTTATCAGCCCCACAGGACCGCCAGAGTAATTAGTTATCATTGACACAAGTAACGCTCTGTCCTTTGCGTCTAGTCCAAGTTTGTCAATTTCCAAAAGACTAAGGGCAGTATCGGCAATTTGATTAGTAATTATTCCCTCGCCCCGAACCTGCGCAAAATCTCTTACACGTCGCAAAATTCTATTTGCAATACGTGGTGTGCCACGGGCGCGTGACGCTATTTCAAACGCACCAGAAGCTTCAATTGGTATTCCTAAAATACCCGCCGACCGAGTTACAATTCGGGCAAGCTCCTCAGCGTTGTACAGCTCAAGTTGAAAATCGATACCAAAACGGTCACGAAGTGGCTTTGAAAGCCCTCCGAAGCGTGTTGTCGCACCAATAAGCGTAAATTTTTTCAGGTCAAGCCTTATGGAGCGCGCCGCGGGACCTTTGCCCATGATTATATCAAGCGCATAGTCCTCCATAGCGGGGTACAGAATTTCCTCAACAGAACGATCAAGACGATGAATTTCGTCAACAAACAGAATATCATAATCGTTAAGCCCAGTAAGCAATGCCGCCAAATCCCCCGCCTTTTCAATGGCAGGGCCAGAGGTTATTCGGATATTTACATTCATTTCATTTGCAATTACACCTGCAAGAGTGGTTTTTCCCAACCCTGGTGAGCCGTAAAGGATAACATGGTCAAGAGCTTCCTTGCGCAACTTCGCCGCTTCAATGTATACCGACAGTTTAGATTTAGCTTTCTCCTGCCCCACATAGTCTGCAAGTGTTTTTGGACGAAGAGAAAGCTCCGCCTCGTCGTTTAGAAGAGTGGTTGTGACCAGCCGCTCCTCGTACTCGTATTCATCGTTAGAAAAGTCAATGCCCACGCCTTCACTTCCTTATTTTAAACATTAAACATGCATAATTTCAACACTGGTGCTATATATTACAGCTAATTGCTACTTTTTCGCAGAACATTTGCAACATTTAGCGTTATTTGCAACACATTTTGAACATCTTATGCAGTATTTCTCAGTCTACTACAGCCTAGCAAGCTTTTGCAGAGTAGCACGGATTAGCTCCTCAACGGTCATGTTTTCAGCGTCAAGACCCTTCAACGCAAGAGCCGCTTCGGCAGAGGTATACCCCAAAACGCCCAACGCTCCGATAACCTCAGACTGCTTTCCTCCGCCCATTGCGGGCATAAAGCTACTGTCTGAACCAGATGAGGAGGATGTGAAGCCGCTTTTAGCAAGCTTGTCTTTGAGCTCCAAAATAAGCCTTTGGGCAACCTTTTTTCCAACCCCCGGGGCTTGGGTAAGAGTTTTTTCGTCCCCTGTAATTATTGACAGTGCAAGACTTTCAGGAGTTGTAACCGATAACAAAGAAATTGCAACCTTCGGACCAATGCCCGAAATTCCAATCAGCATCTTAAAAGTGGACAGTTCCTCAAGAGTAGAAAAACCGTACAGCTCCATGATGTCCTCGCGGACATTTAAGTAAGTATAAAGCTTAGCCGTTTCGCCGCTTTTAAGTCTGCCGAGCGTGTTCTGCGAGGTGTGACAGGCATAACCCACACCGTTCACATCAATCACAGCGAAGTTAAAGGACGAATGCGCCAAAACGCCAGTTAGTGAATAAAACATGTATTTTCCTTTCCGGATGACTGTTATTTTAGCCCACTTAGCAAGTTAATACTTGTTCGTATATGGCATATCCCGATTGCCAATGCGTCAGCCGCATCATCAGGGCGTGGGATTTTTTTCAGCCCTAGCTGGGTTTTGGTCATTTCCATAACCTGCTTTTTTTCCGCCTTACCGTAGCCTGTGATTGCCGCTTTTACTTGCAAGGGCTTGTATGCAAATACAGGAATACCTGCTTGTGATGCAGTCAGCAAGATAACTCCCCTAGCCTGTGCGACCGCAATACCAGTTGTGACGTTATTTCCGAAAAAAAGTTCCTCAATTGCCATTTGTTCTGGCTTAAATGTTTGAATCAGCTCAGTCATGTCCTCGTAAATTATCCTAAGTCTGCGCTCCATCAGCTCTCCAGCTGGAGTGTTGATTGCACCGTGACGAATATATACGGGGTCGCCCCGTTCTGCCTTCAAAACGCCAAAACCAACAATTGCATAGCCGGGGTCGATACCTAAAATAATCATAATTAATCAATAATTCCAGCATTTCTAAGTGCCGCTTGGATGCTCAGCCGCCCCGCTTCAAAGGTTAATCCCCCTTGCAGGTATGCGCAGTAGGGTTCTCTCATAGGTGCGTCACAGCTTAGCTCAATGCTTGAGCCTTGAATAAATGTACCCGCCGCCATAATAACTTCGTCGTCATAACCAGGCATTGCCCATGGCTCAGGTACTGCAAAAGCGTCCACCGGTGAGGACGCTTGAATTCCCTGCACAAATTTTATGAGCTTTACACGGTCATCGAAGTTAATAGACTGTATTATATCCGAGCGTTTTTCTAAGCTAGGCGGTGATACGGCATATCCCCGCCGCTCCATTTCAGCGGCGGCAAAGACGGCAGTTTTAACCGCCTGTGCAACAATATGAGGTGCCATGAAAAAACCTTGATACAGCAAACGGTTCTGCCCCAAGGAGCTGCCGCATTCACGCCCGATACCAGGCACAGTCAAGGCTTCCGCAGCTTTTTCGACTAAATGTTTTTTTCCTGCCACATAACCCCCTGTAACGGCAAGTCCGCCGCCGGGGTTTTTTATCAACGAGCCTGCAATAAGGTCTGCGCCCACGGCTGTTGGCTCAAGCTCCTCCACAAATTCGCCGTAGCAGTTATCCACAAGCACATAGGTTTCAGGCGACAAGTCCTTAACCAAGTCAATCAGCGTTTTGATAACGTCAATTGAAAGGCTTTTTCGCGTCGAGTACCCTCGGGAACGCTGAATTAGTACAGCTCTGGGCTTATTATCAGAAACAGCCTTCTTGATTTCTTCAAAATCAGGACTTCCGTCAGAGGTCACATCAATGTGTTTAAAGGGCATAATCCCCTGTAACGTGTCATAGGGCTTGCCTACCAATGAAATATACGAAGGGTTTTCCCCCGCCTGAGTGACAGCTCTAAGCGCGCAGGAAATGGCGTGAGTTCCGTTTACAAACTGAACTCTAACCAGCGCATCCTCCGCCTCAAAGACATCTGCAAAAATCGCATCAAGAATATCCCTGCCCACGTCATTGTAGCCATAGCCTGTAGTTCCCGCAAAGTGACTGTCTGAAACACGAAACTTTTGCATGGACTTGAGCACCTTGGCAGTATTTACAAGCGCAATATTGTCAATATGCTCGTATGCTTTCTCAAGGCTTTGAAAATAAACGTGGGACAAAGCTTCACTCTCCTATTTCGTCAGTACGCGATTGGTATTACAGGCTGTAGACGTCCTCAGACGGCAACAGCGAATGATTATTTGCTTGAAGAACCTTTATAGCATTATCGTTGTTTTCAACACGCAAAATCACGTATGCATCCTGATTTTTTCGGGTAATGAAAGCATACACATATTCAACGCTGATTCCGTTGTCACTAAGAAGTGTAAGAATATTGTGAAGCGCACCGGGGGAATCGTTTAGCTCAACAGCGATTACCTCAGTTTTGCTAACAGTAACCGAGGCGGCACGTAAAGCAGCCATAGCCTTATCAGGGTCGTTTACAATAAGGCGGAGTATTCCAAAATCGCTGGTATCAGCGATGGACAGTGCTCTGATGTCAATTTGATTTTCTGCTAAAATGCCTGTGATTTCAGCAAGCCTACCATGTCTGTTCTCAACAAAAACAGATATTTGATGAATAACCATTTTAGCCTTCCTTTCCGATTTCCACATAATATTTTTTGTATGGGCTGATTAGCCCGATAGTGAAAATATGTAAGTATATTTTCACTTAAGCAACTTTTGTAAACTCTCTGAAAGCCTACTATTTTCTCTTATCAATAACCCGCTTAGCCTTGCCTTCACTGCGCTCAATGGTCATAGGTGCAACCATGCGGATTCTTGCGCCGACATTCAAGGTGCTCTGGATTTCCTTTTGAATACGATGCTCTAATGCTTCGATTTTACGAACCTCGTCAGAGAAGAATTCTTCTGTCATTTCTACTTGTATTTCAAGTGTGTCCAAATTATTCTCGCGGTCAACCACTAACATGTAATACGGTGCAACCTCGCCGATTCCGAGAAGAACGCTCTCCACCTGTGACGGGAATACATTTACGCCGCGGATAATGAGCATATCGTCTGTTCTTCCGGTGATTTTGCCCATTCTGACGGTAGTACGTCCGCAGGAGCATTTATCATGGTAAAGCGTACAGATATCACGGGTATTGTAACGAATGAGCGGCAACGCTTCCTTAGTCAGGCAAGTAAACAACAGCTCCCCTGGTACACCGTCTGGCAAGGGCTTGCCAGTGGCAGGGTCAATAACTTCGGGATAAAAGTGATCCTCATTGACATGCAAACCGTTTCGCGCTTCGCACTCGCAGGATACACCCGGACCGCTGATTTCAGAAAGTCCGTATATGTCAAAGGCTTGGATGCCAAGACGTTCTTCAATTTGAAGTCTCATGCTGTCAGTCCATGGTTCTGCGCCATGGATACCGATTTTAAGGCTTAGTTTATCCTTAATGCCCGCTTCCTTAACCGCATCGCCTAAAAACATAGCGTATGAAGGCGTGCACATAAGTACCGTTGAGCCAAAATCCTCAAACATTTGAAGCTGCCTCTTTGTGTTGCCAGTAGAGGCAGGAATCGCAGCCGCACCAATGGTTTCAGCACCATAGTGACCGCCAAGACCGCCAGTAAACAAGCCGTAACCATAGGCTACCTGAACGATATCCTCGCTGGTCGCGCCACACATGCTCATGCTTCGTGCCATGCACTCATTCCAAAGCTCGATGTCATTCTTAGTGTACCCGACAACGGTTTGCTTGCCTGTCGTGCCTGAGGAAGCGTGAATTCTTATAACCTCGCTTAAGGGAACGGCAAACATTCCGTACGGATAAGCGTCACGAAGGTCAGTTTTAAGGGTAAACGGCAGTTTGGTGATATCCTCCATGGATTTGATGTCGTCTGGAGTAACTCCCTCTTCGTCCATTTTAGCTCTGTAAGGCTTGACGGAATTATACGCCCTCGTAACTGCCTTTTTTAAACTGCTGAACTGCAATGCGGTCATTTCTTCTCTTGACAGAGTTTCGATTTCATTGTTCCAAATTGGCATACTTTACCTCATTTCTTATACTCGTAACCGAGATTAAATGCTTTTTCGTTGATTCCCATAAGCTTTTGCGGAATCAGCTCATGAAGAGCCGCTTTCCATTCCTCGAAGCTAAACTCTAAAAATCGGGCTGACGCGCCGAGCATTACCACATTTGCAGCCTTAACATTTCCTGCTGCAATTGCCAATTGCAAAGCATCTACCCATAGCCCTTGGCAGCTCTCATGGATATTATCGGGATATTTCGCCGCTCCAGAGATTACAGGCATCGGTAAAATTCGCTGTTCAGACGCTACTAGGTTTCCAGTTTTAGAAAGCATATGGTAACTGCGAAATGCTTCAAGCTGCTCAAGGGCAATCAACAGGTCTGCTTCTCCTGCGGCTACAAGCGGACTGTCAACTCTTGTGCCTGCGCGAACCATTGTTACCACGCTTCCGCCCCGCTGGCTCATGCCGTGAACCTCGTTGACTTTAACATCGTAACCCTTTGATATGTATAAATGTCCGAGGATTTTCGATGCCAATAGCGACCCCTGTCCTCCCACTCCTGCAATAATAATATTAACCATTTGGAACCTCCGTTATTGCGCCAAACTTACATAACCTTGCGCATAAACCGCATCCAGCGCAAAGAGCTTCGTCAATTTCAACCTTCACCTTGTTGTCGGAAATTCTCAAGGCTGGGCAGACAGCCTTCATACATGCCTTACACCCTATGCATTTTTGAGAATCTACTTTGTAAGAAGTTTCCTTCTTAACGTATTTCAGCAAAACGCATGGACGTTTTGTGATGATAACGCTAGGCTCATTAACCGCAAGCTCTCGGTTTAACAGTGCTTCAACAGCCGCCACATCATGAGGGTCAACGGTGAAAACCCGCTTGATGCCCATGGATTTGCAAACCTCTGCAATATCTATCACAGGAGCGGCAGTTCCGCTCAGAGTATGACCAGTACCGGGATTTTCCTGATGCCCTGTCATGCCTGTAATAGAATTATCTAAAATAACGATTGTGGCAGGTGTTTGATTATACACCACATTAGCAAGCCCTGTCATGCCTGAGTGGAAAAAGGTAGAGTCTCCGATAACGGCGATAGTCTTGTCAAAAGAGTCTGGTCTGACCTTTAAAAATCCGTGGAGACTGCTTATACTCGCACCCATACATAGGCAAAAATCCATCGCTCCCAGTGGCGGTATTGCTCCGAGAGTATAACAGCCGATATCGCCCATAACAGTAAGTTTTAGCTTGCTGGCTATATGGAACAGCCCCCTGTGCGGGCAACCGGGGCAAAGCACTGGTGGACGTTGAGGCGCATCCTTGGGCGCGCCCTCATTGTTTACTGAACTGCCTAAAACTGTAGTTCTAATTAAGTCCGCCGAGTACTCCCCTAAGGAAGTAAACTCGGATTTACCTCGAACTTTAACGCCGTGTTTTTTACAGTGAGTTTCGATAAAATCGTCCAATTCTTCAATAACCCAAAGCTCATCAACATTTTTTGCAAGCTCTAAAACCATCTGAATCGGAAGCGGAAATACCATACCCAGCTTAAGATAACAAGCACTGTCTCCCAATGCCTCGCGAGCTTGCTCAAAGGCGATACCTGCGGCGACGATACCTATTTTTCGTTCCGTACCCCAAATAATGCTGTTGCACTGGGCGGTTTCGCTGAACTCTCCCAACGCCTTTAGGTGTTTTTCAACCTCCACATGGCGCATACGAGCCATGTTCGGCATCATCACGTATTTTCCAACGTTTTTGGCGTAGGGCTTTAGTGAATAGTCAGACTTTTCCGCAGTTTTAACAATGCTGCGAGTGTGGCTTATTCTCGTGGACAGCCTAATGTATACAGGTGTGTCAAACCGTTCCGAAAGCTCAAATGCGAGCCTTGTAAAATCGTAGCATTCCTGCGAGTTTGCAGGCTCAAGCATGGGTAGTTTTGAGGCTTCTGCGTAATGCCTGCTATCCTGCTCATTCTGTGAGCTGTGCATTCCTGGGTCATCGGCGACGGCAATTACCAGTCCGCCGTTAACGCCTGTGTATGCCGCGGTAAATATAGGGTCTGCGGCGACGTTAAGCCCAACATGCTTCATAGCCGTAAACGCTCTTGCACCTGCGACGGACGCACCGATAGCCGCCTCTGCCGCAACCTTTTCATTAGTCGCCCACTCGCAGTACAGCTTTTCGCCGCCTACATGTGCTGCGTATTCAGTTATTTCAGTGCTTGGTGTGCCGGGGTAAGAGGAAACAAAGGTGCAGCCAGCGTCAGCTAATGCATACGCGATTGCCTCATTTCCCATCATCAGTTTGTTCATGGCTTATTCCTCATATCAATAACTCTTTTTGCCTTGCCTTGGAATCGTTCAATAGTTTGTGGAGCTACTAACGTGACCTTTACGGACAATCCAAGCACGACACGAATTTTATCCTGAATAGTTTTTTGCAGTTTTTCAAGCTTTGAAAAATGCTCTAAAAGCTCGCCGTCTAGAAGCTCCACCTGAACCTCAAGTGTGTCAAAATGGTTCTCATGCCTGACAAACAGCAGGTAATGTGGTCCAATATGATCCATGCCGATAAGTACGCTTTCAATTTGGCTTGGGAAGACATTAGTCCCCTTTATTATAAGCATGTCATCACTTCTGCCAAGGGTGGGATACATTCTCACATGAGTGCGCCCGCACCTGCATTTTTCGTAGCAAAGGCTTGTTATATCTCTGGTTCGGTATCTGATAAGGGGTACGCATTGGCGCGTCAGCGTGGTGATAACCAGCTCGCCTTTTTCGCCCTCTGGAAGGACTTCACCTGTATCTGGGTCTATAATCTCTGGGTAAAAATGATCCTCTGCCACATGTAAGCCATCTCGTTCAGAGCATTCGCCCGACACGCCAGGACCTGTAAGCTCGCAGAGACCATAGTTGTTGGTTGCTATAATGCCGAGGTTGTCCTCGATGGTTTTCCGCATTTCGGGGGTACAGCCCTCGCCGCCGAATAGACCTATTCTCAGGGAAAGCCTGTCCCTGATTCCCATGGATGCAACAACTTCCGATAAATAGAGGGCGTATGAGGGTGTGGCCACCAAAACCGTGACGCCCATGTCCTCCATCATCATAAGTTGCTTTTCCGTTTGCCCTGAGGACATAGGTAAAACCGTTGCGCCGATGTGCTCAAGCCCTTGATGTAGCCCAAAGCCTCCTGTAAACAGACCGTACCCAAAGGATATTTGCGCCGTGTCCTCACAAGTGACGCCAACGGCACAGGCAAGCCTAGCGATTAAGTTTTTCCAAAGCAGCATATCACCTTTTGTGTACCCGCTCATGGTGGGCTTACCCGTTGTGCCTGATGTCCCTTGCAGTCGGATTACTTCGCTTTTGGGAACTGCAAAAAGTCCGTAGGGATAGTTATTATGAAAGTCAGCTTTATAAGTAAATGGCAGCATAGATATTTCATCAAGGGAAGTCAGCTGTGTATTGCCAAAGCCTGCATCTGTCAGCTTTTTGTGCTGTGCTGGCGCATTTTTATAAATATGGTCAAGAGTTTGGTTAAGCCTTTGAAGTTGAATTTGCTGAATGTCTTTTCTCGGCATTGTCTCAACGTCTTTTTCCCAATACATATGCGTCATTAGTCAATAGCCTCCGCAAAACAGTTTTCAACATGCTTACTGTCAAACTTTTTCGTAAATAAGCTTACAATCGGAACTATTAAAAAGGATACCAACATTGAGACTACGCCAAACTGGGGCGAGCTTTTGCTTGCAAGCTGAAAGGCTGTATACAACGTAACACCGTCAGTGTAATTGCCAGAGGTTGCAATAATGGTTTGGAGTATCATCGTTAGGAATCCTGCGGCCATTCCGCACCAAGCCGCGGCTTTTGTAATCTTTTTGCTGAGCAACCCCCACATAAACGGTCCTATGAAGCTTCCTGCAACAATTCCCCATGAGTATGACATAATAGAGACAATAATTGCAAACTTAAAGGTGGCAAAAAGAAAGCTAAAGGCTACAAATACCAAGCACATAATGCGTGTTAGTAAAATAGTAGTGCTTTGTTGAAGCTTAGGGGCGATTACTTTGAAAAAGTCAATGGTAATGGCTGACGCGGAGGAAAGCACAACGCTTGAAAGCGTAGACATTGACGCCGACAACAGAAGTAATAGTATAACAGATAATAAAACGCTCCCTGCGATACTATCCGAAAATGCTTTAATCAGCATTTCAGGCATAATAGCATCGTATCCGCCCTCTGGCAGCTTATTGCCCAGAACCAGCCGTGCAAGAGTGCCGACATAGTACGCCCCACAGCCGATAATCAAGGCAAAAACCGTTGAAATAACGGCTCCTTGCTTAACTGCTTGGTCATTTTTAACTGCATAAA
>JAVBKA010000095.1:0-7217 GCA_031546715.1 Oscillospiraceae bacterium
CTTATGGTGCTGACCAAGGGCAGAGTATTCACCGAAGAGGAATATGCTCAAGGGACAAAGGTGTGCATTGTTTCTGAGCAAATAGCATCTAGGCTGCTACTGAAAATAGGCTCGGAACTGCCTGTTAAGCTTTTTGCAGACCAACGATACATCAAGTATGGCTTTGGGTCGAAGGATGTTACTGACGAAGTCTACACGGTAATCGGAATTGCCCAAGCTCCTAATGATATGCGCAGAAATATATTTATTCCCGCACCTGTGGGAACATATCCGCAAGCTTCCATGATGGGGTATTCCTTTGGGCAGATGAAGCTGGTCAACGGCAGCAGCGAAAGCTTTTTAGGCAGCGTCGTACTGCCGGAGGACATGCAAATCAGCATCTATGACCAAGGCTATTCCGAGGTTATAAAGTCCATTAAAGCGATACGTCAAACCGCTATAATTGTAACAGCTATCAGCGTTTTGGTGGCAATTGCGGTGCTGATGCTGTTTGCGGTACTGTTTGTGCTTCGTCAGCGTGAGACTGTGGAAATTATGAACATGTTGGGCACCGGGAGAGCCTCTATTCGGCTGTACCTGACATGGGGAACAAGCTTTATTTCGCTGATTTCTGCGGTTGTCGGCGTAACTATCGGCTTTTTCCTGTCAATGGGGCTGAACAGGCTGGTTTTGTATGCTGCAACTGCGCTGTACCAAAGCGACCTGCGGTATAGTAACGGCGCATACGGCGTTCAAAAGGCGTTTCAGCCTGTAATGGAGTCCAATGTTCTTGTACCCGTACTTTGCGGTCTTGGTATTTTCGCACTGTCTCTGATTTTTTGCTTAATTTTCTCTGTAAAGGCGATGAGCGTCTATGCGGGCAAAAAGGCAAAGCAGCACAAGGTAAAGGTTATGAAACGTCCCCGCCCAAGCTCGAAGCTCCGTGGCGGTGCGTTAAAATATGCGATTCTCTCCATACGCCGTGGGGGGATGAGAACTGCTATTGTGCCTCTCGTTTGCGTAGTGATTACGCTGTTTATTTTCTCGCTGTCTATTACCTATGAACGCTATAAAGCCGAGCTTGAGGACATTAATAAGACCGCTGTTATTGATGCTAATTTTACGGATTCTCTGGGCAAGCTTCCAGATAAGCTTGGTGTTAATAATGCCGCCCTTAGTAAAATTAAAAGCTCTGGAATGGTGGACGATTTTAATTTATCCACCTCAGTTAATTTTGAGTACCGAGGGCTTGGGCAAGACAAGTCTGGAAATCCTATAGACTATCCGCCCATAGAAGTCCCGAGCAATCCTTTTGCCTTTGAACGATTTATATACGAGATTTCAAAGAAACCGACCATCGTCTTTACCAACAAAACTGAAGACTGCGCAGAGTTCAGACGGGGCGGAGACCTTAAAATTAACTTTGCCGATGGTTTCAGTGAAGCCGATTTCAATGAAAAAAATCAGTACTGCATCGTGCCCACACAGTTTCTTGCCGAAACAGGAACATCAGTTGGTGATTCCGTTTTTGTAACCATTATGCAGACGTCAGAAAGCGGCTCACTCAGAATGGAGAATTATGTTTTTAAAATAATCGGCTCCTTTGTGAGACATTCGCCCCATCTGAACATTTATGCTCCACTGGCATTTTGGGTTGCACCTCAAAATATTGGAGATAAAGACAAAGACTTGGGCATAGCGGGATCTGGTTTGATGATTAGCTTTGACACCGTAAGCTTTACCCTTAACGATACCTCAAGGCTTGGGGAATTCAAAGACTTTTTAGAGGAACAGGAATTTTCAGGCGTTGGCAATCCTGGCAGATTTTCGTATTTTGTGACACTGAAGGACAAACAATTCGTCCAGACTGTATCAGACCTTTCAAGGCAGCTTTTGTACCTGCAAATCCTGTATCCAGTGATGTTTGTGCTGATTGCGGTGGTTAGCCTGATAGTTTCTTATCTGCTGATAGTTGGAAGAAGAAACGAAATTGCAATTATGCGCAGTATGGGTGCAAGCAGAGGCAGGGTATTTGCTTCGTTTTTTGACGAACAGTTTCTGTTATGCGTCTTTGGCGCAGGCTTAGCTACCTTGGGAACGTTTTTACTCCGCGATTTTACACAGCTAATGCTGATCAGCGTTGGAATTTTCCTAGGCTGTTACTTACTTGGCTGCCTCTTAGCCGTTTCCATGATGAATAAATCCAGTGTTCTCAGTGTTATGGGGGAAAAGGATTAGAGCGTGCGATGTTGCAATTCTGACCGTAAACTAATTATAATTTACGATGTACACAAACGAAAAGAGGGTGTATCAAAGTCCGTACGCGCCATGTGCGCCGAAAGCTTTGATGCACCCTCGTATTTTATAGAATTACGGTCGTTTTCCGCCACCTGCGGGACCACCTTGACCGCCGCTACCGCCTGCGGGACCCCCGTGACCACCAAAACCGCCAACGCCGCTTGTGCCAATGGTTTGAGACATGCTACTCATGGTGACCTTGCCTATTTCCTTACCGTTAGAGGTTACGATGTATACGCCGTTTTCTGCAATGTGCGGCGAGCTTATGAAGGTGAGAGCTGCTGATTTAGCAGTGGTAAAGCTAGCGATTTCAATTCCGTCCTCTGACTTAACAACAACCTCTGCGCCCTTGGGGAGATTTTCCGCAATCCATATTGAATACTGAGTAGAGCTTTCGTTGACCTTAATTGCCATATTGCCGCCCAGCGCAATAACTGTACCGCCGTCAATTGTAAAGCCTGCGCCGCTTTCGTCCCCAGTGTCCAATGGGCCGTTTGCGTTATTGCCTGAGAATACTGTTATTGTGCCGCCGTTGATTTCCATAGTACCGTTGGAGTCAAGACCGTCGCCCTCGCAGTCTGCAACCAGTGAGCCGCCGTTAATTATGCAGTTAGTGCCAGCGTTTAGGGCGTCATCCTCTGCTTTAATGGTGACAGTTCCTGAGTTAATTGTAAGGTCGGCTTTGGCTTCAATGCCTTCTTCGGAATTGGTGATAGTAATGCGTCCGTCTTCTAGTATAAAATCAGCTTCGCTCTCGATGCCGTCTGATTTGGCTGAAATGGTGATGTTGCCGCCATTAATTGTAATGCGGTCGTTGGCGTGTATGCCGTCGGACTTTGCGTCAAGAGTGTAGTTTCCGTCCCCAATAATAATGTCGTCATCACTGGCGATGGCGTGTTTGTAGTTGCCTTTAACTATCAGTTGACCTGTGCCGCTGATTTCCAGTGTGTCATTGGAAAAAAGTGCTGCTTTGGAGTCGTCGTCATAGCTGTCGCCGTCTGTCAAGGTATTAACTGTGCCTTCTGTCAAAACTACGGAGGATTTTTTGCTGTTTAAGAAGAAAATTGGCGAGCCGCTTGTGCAAGTGATATTTACACCGCTAAGGCGAAGTAAAACTTCGTCCTCTGTGTCTACGACTATTTGACCGTTTGACAGCGTACCAGTAACAGTGTAGTCACCACCCGAGGATATTGTCACCTTACTGCCGTCTACGGCGATGCCGTCGCCTGTGTAAGTAATAGTGTTATCAAGAGTGATTGTTCCGACGTTGTCGCCTGTGTTGCTTGCGATAGAAGGCTTATCGGAGGGGCTTGAGCTAGAGGAGCTTGAGCTTGACTGACTGGGCGACTGGGAGGGAGAACCTTGCTGGTCGGTACAGCCAACCAAGGAAGCTACTAATACTGCGGCAAAAATCGCTGAATATTTCTTTTTTAGTGTTTTGTCTATCAAAATGTACACATCCTTTAATTTTTCCGGTTAATCCGGACACGTCACAGTGACGTTACTAGGGTATAGTTATAGTACAGTATATATTTGATTAATTTATGAGCTTGGTGTTAATAATCCGTGAACGTGTTTTTTGAGATGTCGCTTCAATGGGAAAAATTCTCTTGAATACTGAGAAAAAGAGTATATAATGTATGTATAAAATAGAAGTCAAGAAGAGGTGAGTACCATTACAGAAGCTGTTAGAAAACTAATTGTTATATCCTTTGATGCTGTGTCAACCGCTGACATAGCACGCTTGTTGACGATGCCCAGATTTTCCGTGCTTGCGTCAAAAAGTACGCTGGTGAAGGACGTAGAATCGGTTTTTATTACAAATACATACCCCTGTCATGCCTCAATAGTATCGGGGGTTCATCCAAATAAGCACGGAATAATTGAAAATACCATCCATGACCCAGCAAAGCAGAATCAAGAATGGTATGCCTTCAGCAAGTATTTTAAAGCGCGCAACTTCCCCATTGAGGCTAGGCGAGCGGGCAGAACCGTCTGCTCACTTCTGTGGCCTGTTATGGGTAACGCAAAAATAAACTGGAATATTCCAGAGGTTATCAGCTATAATGGATTTATATCGCAGGCATGGACAATTTTTAAGTCAGGCGGAGGGCTTTTTGCAATTTCGCAATTTTTAAAGCATGGAAAAAAGCTAAAATCTATCGCCCAGCCATTTTTAGATGATTTTGTAACAGACTGCGCCTGCGATGTGGTGCTAAAGAAAAAGCCAAACCTTTTACTGGTGCATTTTACTGATGTTGACACACATAAGCATGATTTTGGACCTACCTCCAACGAAGCTATGGACGCATTAGCAAGGCTTGACAAGAGACTTGGGCGCATTATGGACGCTGTTAGAGAATCAGGCGAGATGGCGAATACGGACTATATTATTCTCGGCGACCATAGCTGTCTTCCTGTGAAGAGAACCGTTGACCCAAATAGATATATTTCAGAGTTTAAGGGCAAGGCATCCTTTCATAATGCGGGGGGCTGTACCTTTTTAAAGCTTGAAGACCAAAACGATAAGGAGCTTGCAAAGCAAACAGCTCAAGTAATTGGTGAAATGCTTGTAAACCCCGAATGTGGCTTTTCAAGACCGCTAACCAAAAACGAAATGGAGATTTCGGGGCTTAACAGAGAGTACACCTGCGGCTTTGAAGCCGTGGAAGGTGTGTCCTTCGGAGATGACCACAAGGGACAGCATGGTTACGCCCCCACAGGGCATAAGGACTATACCACTTTTTACATGGCTTCGGGTCTTGGAATACCCGAAGGCGAAACCATCAGCGGAGGCTGTATCATTGATGTTTGTCCCTTGGCAGTTAAGCTGCTTGACATTAAACCTTGGGAAATTGAAGGAGTATTAAGAATAAAAATGAAAGAGTAAGGTGAATTGATGTTCAAACTCACAAAAGCTGAAAAAAGCTGGGCCATGTACGACTGGGCAAATTCTGTATACTCAACCATCATTACAGCGGCGGTTTTCCCCATTTATTTTGCTACAGTAGTGAAAAACAGCGGCAGTGCAACAAACGGAGACGTGTATTGGGCGTATGCTACATCTATCGGAACACTGATTGTAGCCTTGCTTGCACCGTTTTTAGGGGCAATCGGCGATTACAAGGGCTTTAAGAAAAAACTCTTTACCGCTTTTATGCTGCTAGGCGCATCCACGACCTTGTTAATGGCAGTCAAGGATAACTGGAAGCTTATGCTGGTGGGGTATATTCTATCTTACATAGGTTTTGCAGGAGCAGGACTTTTTTACGATTCATTTCTTACAGACGTCACCACGAAAGACCGTATGGACAAAGTTTCCGCCTTTGGCTTTGCTGCGGGATATATCGGCGGCAGTACAATACCGTTTCTGATTTCTATCGGGCTTATTATGTTTGCCGATAAAATTGGCATTTCGGGAGATACTGCGGTTCGCATTTCCGTTGCCATGACCTCGGTGTGGTGGGCGCTATTCTCAATACCGTTTCTCATGGGAGTTAAGCAGGTGCACTACATACCGAGAGCTACCGGAAGCACTGTAGCCGCCGCATTTCGTAACATAGGACATACCTTCAAAAGCATTGTGGGGAACAAAAAAATTCTCTACTTTTTACTGGCGTACTTCTGTTATATTGACGGCGTGGGTACAGTCATTCACATGTCAACTATATACGGCTCAACCCTTGGGCTGGACAGCACGAAAATGATTTTAGCCTTGCTGCTAACTCAGATAATTGCGATACCGTGTTCAATTTTGTTCGCTCATGCCAGTAAAAAATTCGGTTCGCTGAATGTAGTTCTCTTTGGGGTTTGCGTGTACGTTTGCGTTTGCATCGTAGGCTTTATAATGGGTCAAAATGTTGAAAATGCCGCACCAGAGAATTTAGAACACGCAAAGCAGGTTTCAACTACGCTTTTCTGGGTTTTAGCATGTCTTGTTGGAACATCTCAGGGCGGCATTCAAGCACTTTCACGGTCATACTTCGGTAAAATCATACCGCCCGAACGGTCTAATGAATACTTTGGCTTCTTTGATATTATCGGAAGATTTTCCGCCGTCGTTGGTCCTGCGTTGTATGGTCTCGGCGCAGATATATCAGGGCGTTCTTCCATCGGTATAATTTCGATTATTGTGCTATTTATCGTCGGCGGAATTTTTCTTATTCGTATTAAGAAAACTGAAAAATTGTGAGTTCGTTGATTTAACCCGCACTTACTAAAATCTACTGCATCTTTATCATCTCCCGTTTCAAACGGGAGATGATTTTCTTTTCCAGCCTTGAAATATATGACTGAGATATCCCCATAAAATCAGCCACTTCTTTTTGGGTTTTCTCGTTCGCTCCGTTAAGACCAAAGCGCATGACGATGATTTCCTTTTCTCTGGCGGACAGCCGCTGAATTGCTTTGTGCAAAAGCTCCTTGTCAACGTCTTCTTCAATAGGGCGCAATATGCAGTCAGCCTCTGTGCCCAGAATGTCGGAAAGTAATAGCTCGTTGCCGTCCCAGTCAGTGTTTAACGGCTCGTCAAAGCTGACCTCGGAACGGATTCCTGTGTTTTTACGAAGATGCATTAGAATTTCGTTTTCAATACAGCGTGAAGCATAGGTCGCAAGCTTGATGTTTTTGTCTGGACGGTATGTATTTATAGCCTTGATAAGACCTATTGTGCCGATTGAGATTAAATCCTCTACGTTAATGCCAGTGTTTTCAAACCGCCTTGCGATATACACCACCAGACGAAGATTGCGCTCTATCAGCACACGGCGCACCGCGTCGCAGGGGTTGTCAAGCATGTCGTCGGGCGGGCTTTCAAGCTCCGTCATAAGCTGCCCCATCAGAAACGCCTCTTCATCGGCAGACAAGGGCGGCGGAAGGGTTTCCGTTCCGCATATGTACATTATTTTGCCGGGCTTAGATAGCCCCAGACGCAACAGTAG
>JAVBKA010000100.1:0-8787 GCA_031546715.1 Oscillospiraceae bacterium
AATATTTCCTGTTTTGTATGTGGTGTCCACAAAGGACAAATCTGCGTCTAAGCTGTCAATATAGCCGTTTAAATCCTCAAGCTGCCCTAAATGCAGATATGCCTTCATGGTTTGCAAATGGTTGTGATAGTCGTGCCGCCATGCCCTAAGTTGACGGTAGATGTTCTGAACCTCGTCAATCTGACCTTGAATAAGGTTGTTTTGAAATCGTGCAATACGCTTGTCCACAAGCTTACCTAAAATCCAATTAAGCACAATTACTCCCCCGTCGCGGCATAATAGCCAACAAATTTATTATTAACAAGCTTAAATAAGCTGCGGCTGATTGGGAGAACAGCGCCGTTTTCCATAGTAAGCCCCGATTTCCCGATTTTTGAAATATACCCAAGACCAGCTATATATGAACGATGGCATTTCACAAACAACGAATGGGAAAGCTGCTTTTCTAGCTCTGAAAATGAGCTGCGAACCTCATGTTTTGCAGACAATGTCTGAATTATAGTGTTGTGAGCCTTTGCCTCGATGTACAGAATGCTCTCTTGTATTATCCGAAGGGCTTCGCCGTCGGCAGAGGTGCACAACATGGGCGTTTTTGCCACGGTCGTGACGGCGAGGGATTTTGTCAGGCAGCCGTGGAGCTTTTCTTCGTTGACGGGCTTTAGAAGGTAATGCAATGCGGCGACGTCGTAGCCCTCTTGCATGTACTCAGAAGTGCCTGTTATGAACACCATTGCGATAAAAGAGCTTTGCCTGCGAAGCTCCTTGGCAAGGGAAACGCCGTCCATGCCCTCCATTTGTATATCAATCAACGCTAAATCATATGTTTTATTTTCTGCGTAATCAAATAAAAACGCCTCGGCACTTGGGAACGTCTTAATTTTTACAGGAATTTTACTATGCGCAGACCATGCCGAAACCAGTGACGACAGGAGACTCAACTGGGCGGCTTGGTCGTCAATTATTGCAATCAGCTTTGGAAAAGAAGTCAAGTTATAAGTCTCCTTCCGAAAATCCACGTCGTCACTGTATTTCAACGGTTTTGCAGATTATACCAAATAGTAGCTATTATTTCAAGTATTCCTGATTCAATCACGGCTTGAGTAAAATTCTATAACCAATTGATTGTAAAATTAATCTGCATATGCTAGAATCTCAAAGAAAGAGGTGACGCTACTTGGACAATGCAAAAGAGGCTAAGCACACACTCGGCGACATGTTAAAAAGCATACGCTTTTCCTTCGGCGTGTATTGGCACGGGCAAAAAATCATCGTCATAAGCTGTATTATGGCGATTGTGCTTCGTGTTGCACTGCCCTACGTGGGTATCTATATGCCGAAGCTGGTACTGGACCTTCTCCAAAATAATGCCTCGCAGAGTGAGTTTATAACTCAGGTTGGGATTGTTTCTCTTTTGATTGTTGCCCTTTCGTACTTAAAGAGTTTTTCTGATTCTATGGTAAACGAGTCTGTGGGGACTGTAGGCATACTAAAAATTTTGGGATTTGTTCAGGAAAAGCGCATGTCTGCTGATTTTGAGCTGCTGGAAAGCCCTGAGTTTCAAAAGAGACATAGTAAGGTTAACAAGGCGATACACAGTAATCACTCGCTTTCTATGAATATCGCCCGCACAACGGTGCAATTTTCTTCTAATGTCATAGGCTTGGTGCTTTATTCAAGTGTAATAATATCAATCCATCCGATTATTTTACTGCTACTACTTGCATCCTCGGCAGTAAACTGGTGGGCGCTTTCTCGGTCAAGAAAGTATAACCAGCGCACTTTGGAGGAAAGAAGCACTCTTGACCGCAAGTTTAACGCAGTGTCGTCAATAATGCGTGACCCCGAAGCAGCGAAGGACATTCGCCTGTTTTCAGCGTACCAATGGTTACACGGACTTGTTACGTCCTTATTGCAGCAGCGCACGGCTTCTGAGAAAAAAGTACTTACAAAGCAAATGCAAGCACAGCTTATAGACGGATTTATGATTTTACTTCGTGACGGCGTGGCGTATGGGTACTTGATTTACCTATTGCTTGCAGACCAGCTCTCCTTGGGTGACTTTGTGTTCGTGTTTGCGGCAATCGGAGCAATGGGTGGTTGGATTTCGGGACTTTTAGTCGCTGCGAGTGACCTATCAAAGTCCAGCGTGGAGCTTTCCTCTGTTCAAGAATATTTATCTCAGCCTGACCGCATGAACACAGGCAAGGGCTTGCCATTGCCCACGGGAGAACGGCTTCCTCCAACTCTGGAGCTTAAAAACGTAGGCTATTCGTACCCAAATTCGGAAAAACCAACACTTTGCAATATAAATGTCAGCATCCGCAAGGGCGAGCGGATTGCGCTTGTGGGAGCTAACGGAGCGGGAAAAACCACCCTTGTCAAGCTGATTTGCGGACTGTACATGCCGTCACAGGGCGAGGTGTGCTTAAACGGTAACAAGGTCTCCGAGTACAACCGTGACGAGTACTACACCCTTTTTTCCACTGTTTTTCAAGACATTCACCTCCTTAGCTGCGATATCTCAGGCAACATTTCTCAGCAGCCTCCTGAGCTTACGGACGATGCTAAAATTAGCAGGTGCTTAGAGCTTTCAGGACTAAAATCAAAGACAGATGTGTTACCGGACAAGGAAAAAACCTTGCTGATAAAATCAGTAAACAGTGAAGCCATCGAGCTTTCAGGCGGCGAAAAGCAAAAGCTCGCCCTTGCCCGCGCGCTGTATAAAAATGCCCCTGTAATTATTCTGGACGAGCCGACGGCGGCACTTGACCCCATCGCCGAAAATGAGATTTACAACAAATACGCCGAGCTGACGGAAGGCACAACCTCTGTTTACATATCCCACCGCCTTGCAAGCACACGCTTTTGCGACCGTATCTTACTCCTTAACGGCAGCACCATAACCGAAGAGGGTACACATGACGAGCTGATGCGTTTGGGCGGGGTGTACGCCAATATGTTTGAGGTACAGGCGAGTTATTATCAGGAAGAAAAGGTAGGTGTGGGCGTTGAAGAATAAGGAAAACGTTCTGAGCTTCTCACAGCGGATTAAGCTTCTTGCAAAGGGTTATGCCCTAATGCACCGCATGACGCCAGGTATGCTGAGGAGCACACTAATCGCAACCTTTGTCACAGCCTTGCAGCCAATGCTGGTTCTGTTCTTTTCGGCTAGAATAATAAATGAGCTTGCAGGGCAGCGGAGCGTTGAAGTTATTACGCGGTATGTCGCTCTGACTGTTGGTATCAGTTTTGGCTTATCAGTTATAAAAACCTTCATGTCCCGCACATCCAGCGTAAGCCAAAGCATGGCATTTTTTAACCTCTCACTGCTTCAAGCGGAAAAATACTCATTGATGGACTACGGTCACACTGAGGACAGTGCGTTAAATGAAAAACTGGCAGATTTAGAGGCGAAGGCTCGAGGGAATGGTCTGGGAATGATAAATCTGTACCATTTCTCGGAAATGCTAATCCAGAATTTCTTTGCGCTGGTATTTGCGGGAATCCTCCTTGTGGGTATGTTCTCATCAAACGCGGTCTATGAAAAAAACTTTGCTACCTCGCCTTGGGCGAATTTAATTTTACTTGGACTGCTGGGGCTTCTTATCGCAGTAGCGTTAATTTACCGAAAAAAAGAAGAAAAGGTTTTAGGGGAAATTTTTAGCAAAAACCAGAAAGCCAACACTGCGGCGTGGTATTACAATAGCTATCTCAAACCAGATGAAGCTGCAAAGGACATTCGGCTATTTAATCAAAGTTCAGTGCTTGCGAGGATTTTTAAGGAAAGCTACGGGATAGACAATTGGCTACGGTTTTTTACCTTTGGTGCTAAAATGAACGGCGCAAACAGTGCAATGCTGGCACTCTTAGCAGGTGCGGTGTACATAATTGTGGGCTTGCGAGCCTTGGCGGGGATGTACGACCTTGGGAATGTGCTGCAATACTCAGGCGCAATTACCGCCGCTGTTACCGCAACAGGGCTTGTAACCGTTGCACTGGGCAGACTGTATAACAATGCGGAATACGTTAAGCCTATGCTAGAGTACCTGAATTTGCCCGATACCTTTAAAAACGGTACTTTGACCGTAACTGCCGCCACTGCAAATGATTACCAAATAGAGTTTAAAAATGTGTCCTTCCGTTATCCCGGTTCGTCGGAGTCTGCGTTAAAAGACTTAAATCTAAAGCTGAATATTGGGCAAAGACTTGCGGTTGTTGGCTTAAACGGCAGCGGAAAAACTACTATGATTAAGCTTTTGTGCAGACTGTACGACCCAACAGAGGGCGAAATTCTGCTAAACGGCAAAAATATCAAGGAATATGACTACCCCCAATATCATCAGCTTTTCTCAGTAGTTTTCCAAGATTTTCAGCTTTTCCCTTTGGAACTGGGACAAAATGTTGCCTCTGCGAAGGATTTTGACAAGGTTAATGCAGAACGTTGCTTGCAGGACGCGGGCTTCGGTCAGCGGTTAGAGAAAATGACGGCAGGCTTGGAAACAATGCTGTACAAAAGCTATGACGAAGAAGGCGTTCAGGTTTCAGGAGGAGAGGCGCAAAAAATTGCCCTTGCCCGCGCGCTGTACAAAAATGCGCCGATAGTTGTACTTGACGAGCCCACAGCGGCTCTTGACCCTATCGCAGAGTTTGAAGTGTACTCAACCTTTGACAAAACTATCGGAGAAAAAACCGCAGTTTTCATCTCGCACAGACTGTCTTCCTGCCGCTTTTGCCATGATATAGCGGTTTTTGAAAGCGGACGTCTTGTCCAGAGAGGCAGCCATGAAACTCTTGTTGCAGATACCTCTGGACTTTACTGCGAGCTTTGGAATGCGCAGGCAAAGCATTATACAGGCGAAGTCAGCTGACGAAGCTTGAGTTTTCGATTAAAAGTAAATGCAAAACTTACAATTTTATGCAAATCGAAGCTTTGCACATTAATGGTTAAATCTGGTTGTTTATCTTGACCTTTTTTTACTTTTTTGTTACAATGGTTAAAAGTATTAAATAGAACCGTTGAATGGAGTAAGAAATGACGTTTAGACAATCATTAAGCGTAACGATAATTTCGTTAGCTGTTGTACCAATTATCTGCTTGTCAATAATTTGTACAATTATTAGCGGAAATACTGCAAGAAAACTGGGGGAACAGTCCCTAAAAGAGCTTGCAAAAACCAGCGGATTAAGCTTTGAACGGCATCTTTCTGAACAAAATCGTGAAATTGCGCTGATTTCAAAAACTAAACGACTTGGAGTGTGCTTACAATTAAGCGCGAACAATGATCTTTCAGAGGAAGCATTGGCAGAGAGTAATCAAGTTTTGGCTGACTGGGTAAACAGCGAGAAAAGCTATTTTTCCGCGTATCTTGTTAATGAAAGCGGAGTAATTGTATCATCAAATAACGGTGAAATGCTCGGCACTAGTATTTCTGATTCGTTGGTTTTCCAAAATGCCGTGAAAAAAGAGGGCGTGTACTACAGCGACGTTGTACAATCACAAGTCAAGCCGGGCAGTGAAGTAGTTTTTATGAGCAGTGCGTTGGAGTACGAGGGCGTTAAGGGCGTTGTTGTCCTAGAAGCGACCTTGGGCTTTTTTAACGAGCTTGTAGCCAATGTGTACATGGGCGAAACCGGAGCATCCTATATAATCAACGATAAGGGAGAGGTTATTTGTCACACCGATGATTCTTATCAGTTTATCTCAGGTATTCACCCTCTTGTAAACTCTCTGCTGCCTGATTACCGCAGCGGCAAACGTGAGCAAAACGGAAACGGTATATATGACTTTCAAGGCTCAAAAAAGCTGATGGGGTACTATATTCTTGATAATCTTGGCTGGGTTTTCATAACAAGACAGCAGCTTTCCGAAATTCTAATGCCTGTGTACAGGCTTCAATTAAGTTTGGGAGTAGTTTTTATCGTTGCCTTGATTCTTGCAATTATTTTGTGTATGTACATTCTAAGAAAGTTTATGCGTCCTATCCAAAAACTTCAAAATGTGTTTAAAATGGCCACTGAAACAAGTCAGTATATAAGTTGCAACATTGACGGAGACAACGAATTCAGCGAATTAGCCTCTGGATACAATGAAATGATTAGAAAGCTTAATACAAGCTTTGAAGACCTAGAACAGGCGTATAGGCAAATGACAAGCGCAGAGGATGAACTTCAAAGAAATGTTGACCTTCTGGAAGAAGAGAAGGAAAAAACCACATATATCGCCATGCACGACATAGTTACAGGGATTTCTAACCGCTCAGCGTTTGTGCTGAGAATGAAAACCTTATTCGAGGAAAAAGCTGTCGGAGCAATGCTTTTCATCGATATAGACGGATTTAAGGGTATTAACGACGTTTTTGGGCACTATATCGGAGATATGTGCTTGGTTGAAATTGCTGATAGACTCACATATTCATCCTGCGGCTTGGATTTAGCATCACGAATTGGCGGCGACGAATTTTTCCTGATAAAGCTCGGTAACAAAGCCGAGGTTCAGGCTGTTGCGGAGGAAGTATGCGGCATTTTTAACGAGCCGCTTTTAATTAACGGACTAACCATAAAACTCACTGCAAGTGTTGGTATTGCAATGTTCCCTAAGGACGGATCTAACGCCGAGGAGCTTATGCGCAATGCTGACGTGGCAATGTACCACGCAAAGGATTTGGGCAGAAATCGTTGCTCCTTTTACGATGTCAGCATGACAGCGCAAGTGGTGCGGCAAATGGATATTCTGCAAGTACTTAGAGAGGCAATTGAAAAAGAGGAAGTATATCCGGTTTATCAGCCGGAGGTGCAGAACGATAGAATCTGCGGATTTGAAACCCTGATGCGCATTAATAGCAAAGAACTGGGCAGTATCAGCCCTGTGGAGTTTGTACCCCTTGCGGAATCCAGCGGTTCAATTGTCATTTTAGGCAAATGGATTCTTGAAAAAGCATGTAAATTTACAAAAGAGTTGATAAACAGCGGCAAAAACATAGATTTTGTATCAGTAAATTTATCCTTGGTTCAGCTTCAATCGCCTGATTTTGTGGAAATGGTGCTTGAAGTACTGTCTAAAACAGGGCTTGAACCTAAGTGTTTGCAGCTGGAGATTACGGAAACCGTATTGATAAAAGACCCTACCGAAAATGTTCAAAAGCTTTCCGAACTGAGAAAGCACGGTATTTCAATCGCGCTGGACGATTTTGGCACAGGCTTTTCTTCCTTAAATTACCTGTATATGTTACCTATAGATGTACTGAAAATAGATAAATCCTTTGTAGATGAAATAGTGACTGACGATAAAAAAGCGTACATTTGCAAATCCATCATCGAGCTTGCACATACCTTGGGAATGCGTGTGGTTGCAGAGGGTGTGGAGGATTCTCAGCAGAGAGACAGCTTGCACAGCTTGGGCTGCGATATATATCAAGGCTATCTTTACAGCCGTCCGTTAACGGAAAAAGACTTAGTAGAGTACATTGAGAGAGCGTTCTAGTTTAATGAAAATCTGGTACTATTTTGTAAAAATTAAAATCTAATGATGTAATTTTTGAGATTTGGTCTGTTTTATTGAATATTGTATCGAAATCAGTTGACAAAGTTAAATTTTCGTAATATACTCGTTCGTAGTGCAGATTGCAAAGTAGATTAAATGAAATGAGGGAAACTTATCTTCGAGACGACTTTTTAATGTTGAGAACTCCAGTTTTCTCTAGTAAGAAATAACTCATGTGGGTTCCTTTTCAGTTCCAGTTTTTAGTGCTTCATAGAGATTTATAGCGGGTAAGGGTTTATGCAGACAAGGTTTTATAAGGAAGGGTAATGTTATGAGAAATATGAAAATTTCGGCAAAATTAATACTTGGATTTGCAGTAATTGCTTTGGTTACAGCTTTTGTTGGCGGATTCGGCGCAATCATGATAATGGACACAGATACAAAGTACTCAAACATGCTAACGCGCAACAACAATGCAATTTTGTCCTTGGCAAATTTGCGTGAGGATTTCCAATTAGAGCGTGTCAACCTTCGCGATATAGTTATTTCTATTACGGATGGCCAAGACGCAGTAGAACAGAGAGTATCAACATATGAAGCGCATTCAAAGAACGTAACGGATAGTTTTATCGCATATGAAAAGACAGTTGTTGATAAACAAGCCGAAGCATCATTTTATGACTCTCAAAACACATATGAAGGAGCATTTACTCAAGCCGTAGCTTCTGTTATAGTTGCCGCGAGAAACGGAAACATTGATGACGCAAAGGATGCATTAGCTAATGCGGCTAAAACAGCGTCTCCTATTAGTAAGGGACTCGAAGACACCGTCGCTTATAATGACAAGGTTACTAATGATGAATCAACGGATCTTACCAACAACTCAGTTAGAACTAGCATTATTCAGATTATTATAGTTGTAGCTTCAGTAATAGTTGCGATTGCCCTTGGTCTGTTTATTTCGTCAATCATCAGCAAACCAATTCGTAAAATTGTTATTGCCGCTGATGCCATCGCAGTTGGTAACATGAAGGTCGATGCGCGCTACGAGTCTAAGGATGAAGTCGGTCAGCTTGCCAAGGCTTTTGAATCAATGGTTGCTAGCATTGGGGAACAAGTTAAGGTTGTTGAGAAAGTTGCTGGCGGCGATTTAGCCGTTGACGTTAAGGCAAGAAGCCCTGAAGATATAATGGGTCACGGTCTGACTAAGCTTGTTGACAGCCTAAATGAGATTTTCAGCGAAATCAACAATGCCACAAGCCAAGTTTCCACAGGCTCAAAGCAAATCGCTGATGGCGCACAATCCT
>JAVBKA010000106.1:0-10530 GCA_031546715.1 Oscillospiraceae bacterium
TTTTTATGTAACTATTGCCATACTTCCTACACTATTGAGCAGATTGAAGCGGCAAATCCAGAGGAAAATTCGTCGGCGGCATGGGAAAACATTCATCAGCAAACTCAAAGCGCGCAAGAATCAGGCTATTCAGTTCACAACGAAACTGGAGCTGCTTTTGATGAGGACATGCAGGAGTATTCCTGTCCGAGCTGCGGCGCGAAGGTTGTTATGCAGAAATCAGAGGCGGCGGCGTTTTGCGTGTTCTGCCGAAACCATGTTATTGTTCCGCAAAAACTGGGTGCAAATGCTGAAGCTCCAAAACGTCTGTTAAGCTTTAAGAAAACCAAAGAAGACGCTAAAGCCGCCTTCTTAAAGCTTTGCAAAAAAAATATTTTTGCCCCAAAACACTTCAAAAAGCCCAAAAACATTGAGAGCCTGCGCAGTGTCTACGTACCATACTGGCTGTATAGCTCACTTTGCAGTGGCTCAATGGAGTTTGACTGCCGTAAGGTTACTGCGTGGAGCAGCGGGAAGTACAGATACACTAAAACTGATATATTCAGGGCAAGACGAGCCGGCAGCATGAAATTTTCGGAAGTGCCCATTGATGCGTCGAAAGCACTGCCAGATAAGGAAATGCAGGGAATCGAGCCGTTTAATCTGGGAGAGCTTGCACCATTTTCAAAAAATTACATCTCAGGTCACTACGCAAAAACCCCCGATGTGCCACTGCAAACAATGGACAACAGCAACTACTCCCGTGTAAAAACAATGATGGAGGAAACCATTAGCGAAACGGTGGTAGGGTACACAAGCGTTAGTCCATTAGGGGCGTCATGTGCGCTTAACGGCGTAGTTTCTGAATATGTTATGCTTCCGGTTTGGATGCTGGTCAATAAATATAACGGCAAGACCTATCTTTTTGTCATGAACGGACAAACCGGAGAAATTGTTGGTAACGTGCCATACAGTTGGCGCAGAGTACTTGTATGGTTTTTGGGAATTTTCGTCGGACTGATTCCCATAACATACGCTTGGTTTCAATGGGGGTCAGTATGAAAAAGATAACATTGTTTCTACTGCTGCTGGTTCTTTTGACAGTTCCTGCTTTTGCCGCTCCAACTGTTGACCCGTCTGAAAAGGTTTACGACTTTTCGAACACAATTGACCAGAGCGTGGAAAACGCCTTGCGAGCAAAAGCGCAGGAACTGTCGGCTAAGACAGGTGTTAGCTTCGTTATAGTTTTCTGCACAGGGAACACAGAGGTGGGGCTTGTTGACTATGCTGACTCATTTTACAATAACTTTCAAGGTGAAAGCGGAACAGAAAACTGCGCAATGATGACGGTGGACATGTCCATTCGCAATGTTCGTGTAGACATGTTTGGAAGCCTTCGCAGAAAAATTAGCGACAGCAACTGTGACGATATCCGTACAGCCTTCTCACCCAGTCTGTCAAGAGGTAGTTATGACGAAGCTTGCAACATTTTCTTAGATGAAGCCTACGAATACATGGAGACAAAAATCGGCTTTAACCCTGACGGAACGCTAGTTAAAGTCAATGTCGCGATTTCAACAGTCCTAATATATGCGCTTTTTGTGGCAATCGGAATTATTGTTATAATGCTACTGGTGACCTTTGTGGTAAATAAAAAATCCCTCGCACCGCCAAAGGCAAGACAATATTTAGACAGAAATAGCTTTAGAATGTCCTACGCTCGTGATGTTTTCGTGAGTACCCATACAACCAGAACAGAAATAAAATCCAGTACAGGCGGTGGTGGCGGAGGAGGCTCACGCAGCAGCGGCTCCCAGGGAAGATTCTAGTATACGTTCACTTCGTTTCTACCCATTCATTAACTCAAAGCGCCCCGTTACGGGGTGCTTTTTTGTGTACTCAACAGCGACTAATCGCATCTCTCCAGTGTATACTAAAGCGTATTTTCGGCGTACTCCTGTTATAGGCGGTGAAACTTTCTCAAATTTGATAATTTCAAACTTCAAATTTCTATCATAAATCGCCAAACATTTAGGCACAAACCCTGTAGTTTCAAGGCAATCAAGGACTAAGACGTCACGGGCGGCAAGGCGGTCAGCTCCAAAATGAAGCATAAATATGTATAGTTTTTCCGTAACCGATGTAAGTGATATACCGTGGGTGATACCGAAATCAGCAAGTCTGGCGTATAAATCCAGCGGCGAAAACATTGCATCAAGCAATGCCACCGTATGGGTAAAGTACCCAGAATTATGCACACGCTCCAATGCTGACGCTATTTTACGAAGATAATCAAGCTCCGCAGAACTGAGCCATTTTGAGGATAAAATTTCATATGGCGGAGTTTGATTGTACTCGTACCCAAGGGATTCGGCGCTTTTACGTATATCTGTGCCATGAAGAAATTTTAAAAATCCTAGCTGCAAATCGTGGGCTTTAATGCCGTAGGCAGTGTTAAAAGATTGGGTGAATTCCGCCAAGCCTTCGTAGGGAAGTCCTGCGATTAAGTCTACATGAATGTGAATGTTACCCATTGAAGCCAGAGCTTGTACAAGGTCGTAACTTTCTTGCTTTCTGTAAATGGCTTGTAATGTCAATGGGTTGGTGCTTTGAATGCCAAATTCAAACTGAAATAATCCATCTCTTGCGGTTTTGAGCATCTCAACGGTTTTCAGGTTTAGAAGCATAGCAGAAAGCTCCATATGATAGCAAACGTTCTCTGGAGCGTTGTCAATTAGGAATGCAAACAATTCGTACGCACGTTCGGGATTTGCGTTAAAGGTTCTGTCAACTAGCTTGATAACTGCAGAGTTAGCATTTGCAAGCCTTAACAGGGTTTTCTTCGAAGTTTCTAAGTCGTAAAAGCGCAGAGCTTCACGGCTACTAACGCAGAAAGAGCAGTTAAATGGGCAGCCTGTGGAGGTTTGTGCGTAGATTATGCGTCTCCCCAAGGTCTTAAAATAGTCATCATTGTAGGGAGACACTGGACTGGTAGAAATCTTTTGAATGTCTATACGTAGCAAGTCACTTATGATTTTCGAGAAGTTTTCCTCGGGTATTTCACTTACGACATAGTCAACGGCTGGATTACGTGCTAAAAGTGTCTCGGAATTGTATGCAGCCTCTGGACCGCCGCAAATAATTATAACGTCAGGGCAGTACGTTTTGACTGCGGCGGCTAGACGAAGCACTATCTCAATGTTCCAAATATAGCATGAGAAGCCCAAAACATCCGGTTTTGTAGCAGTTATGCGGTCAAGCAGCGCAGTTTCGTTTTCGTGAATCGTTCCCTCGAGTACGGTATTTTCCGTTTGAATGCCTCGTTCTTTTAGCGCAGCAAATAAAAGCCAAGGCGCAAGTGCGGAATGGCAGTATTTTGCGTGAATTGTCATAAGTGTAATTCTCATTAGTAACCTCGGCTTTATTTTCTATTTTCTGACGCCTTCAATATGTATTAGGCGTAAATCCGCGTAATTATAGCTTGAGAGCTTGCGCTCAAAGGCATCATAGGTGTGGGCGGCGACTAAGATTTCGTCGCTTGCCTTAACAACTACTAAAGAATGCTCGTATGTCCGACCATTGAAGGACAACTGAATAATATCGCCGATTTTTGCCCCGTCCAGAGGTTTTTCCGCCGCAAATGGGCCCGCGCCGTAATTATTCACCAGAAAACGGTGCAAAAATTCAACACCAGCCCATGATGGAGAGCGGCTTGCCAAGCTTACGTAATACCAACCTGTATCGGGGGTGTAATTCATGACGTCTGACCCTGCAAATATGCACTGAGATGCAAAATTTGTGCAATCTCCGCCCATTAGCTCAAAATTTGTATACTTTGGGTTGCGTTTTTTTGCCCACTCTTTCGCATATGCTACGGCTTTTCGTCTGTCGTATATATTCACGCTTGGCATAATGCACCTCCGACTTGGTAAAGTCTTGCGACTGCTTCCAAGCCAGTATATGCGGTGTGTAGCTTTCTCGATTGCATCATCCAACATGAAAAAAATGTTTATTTTCATATTTTTAAGGGAATGCTAATATTGCCAGATTAATCGAAAGGGCGGTAAAATGTATGAGAGTATCAGATTTAATGAACAGCAACGTAGTTTCAGTGTCACCGGACGAAACGGCATCGCTGGCATCTATGTTACTTTGAATGCACAACGTCGGCGCGCTTCCCGTATGCTCAACAGATGGAAAATTGAAGGGTATTGTCACAGATAGGGATATTGTGTTAAGATGTGTAGCAGCAGAGGCTGACCCCAACACAACGAAGGTGCGCGAAATTATGTCAAGAGGTGTTGTCAGCGTAAACCCTGAGGCAGACGTTCGTGAAGCGTCACATAAAATGTCCCACGACCAAATTCGCAGACTTCCCGTAATTGATGATACAGGCAAGGTCGTTGGTATGCTGGCACTGGGCGACATGGCTAGAACCCATCAGTTTGACATGGAAGCCTCCAAGGCACTAAGCGAAATATCGTCAAACGTTAGAAAAATGTAAGCTATGGGATGGAAAGCCATCCCATACATATGAAAAGATGTGCAAAAGCCAGCAAAACGCTGAATAAAACTATACATAAAAAGGATGAAGTTTATGAACAAGCAATGGGAGGCTGTACGAGATTTTCACAAAGCGTTTTCCGCGCCATACGAGGAGCGTCCGGTGCTTTTGTCAAGGGAGCGGGTAGTGGCTAGGAGCGAGTGGATGAGAGAAGAAATCGATGAGTTCGATGAGGGTGAAACCATTGCAGAGCAAGCGGATGCAATGATTGATTTGATTTATTTCGCCCTTGGTAGCTTGGTTGAAATGGGAGTTCGCCCTGACGATTTGTTTGATATAGTGCAAACCGCAAATATGTCAAAACTTTGGGAGGACGGCAAGCCACATTGCCGTGAGGACGGAAAGGTGATAAAGCCAACTGGTTGGGTTGACCCCGACCCATTGCTAAAGCGTGCTATTGAACGGCAAATGATGGGCTGTGGCTAGGAGCGTCTGATGAGAAAATTATTAGTACTATTTGTCCTGCTAATGGCGGGATTATCGATTTTTGGTTATTATCAAGCGGTTAGCAACGGAATGACCATGAACGCCAGAGTTACCATGAAGGTTGAGAATCGGGCGTATGAATACGATACGAATTTGACCGTGACGGGGCTTAAGGGCGCGCTGATTTTAGTCAATGGTGAGCATCCACTTGAAGCGACGTATACGCCGGAAAACTTAGTAACCATATATGGAAGCGTTGCAAATCGACCCTTTGAGCTTGCAAGAGCAGACATTACCATGGAAGCAACGGCACTTCAAGCATTTATTGAGATGATTAATGCCGCCGCCAAAGCCAAACACAATAACTATATCATGCAGTCAGCCTTTCGGGATTACGAAAAACAAGCAGCTCTATATGAAAACGCTGTTCCAATCGGAGACTACTTAGACACGCAAAAGCCGGGGTGCAGTGAGCATCAAACAGGACTAGCCGTTGATATGACAAAAAACGAAACCGCAATAAGCGGATTTTTGGAAACACCAGAGGGAAAGTGGATACTAGCAAATGCCGCCGACTATGGGTTCATAAGACGTTTTACAGAAGAAAAGTCTAAAATTACAGGCATAGTAGACGAAGCGTGGCATTATAGATATGTAGGAGTACCCCACGCTCAAATTATGGTATCAAAAAACTGGTGCTTAGAGGAATACATCGACTACCTGCACACCAATAAATCAATTACAGTTACAGTAGGCGAACTTGGAACATATGAAATACGATATGTACCAGAAGGGAAACCTCTTGCAGGGTACCAAAACACAGAAATATCCGCCGACAACGCAGGAGGTTACATTTTAACCTCGAAGCTAGAAAATTAATCTCTGGGAACGTCCCACCATTACACAAATAGTCACCGCTCAGTTAAAATACTGAGCGGTTTTCTTTTTGCGCCAGAATATACAATACCATATAAGCTATTAAAACGCAATAAACCTAATGGGAGCGGCAGAGCTTGACCTTCGGTAAGAAAATGCAGTCATTTAGCAGAACAAATGAACTAATGAGGTTTCTTGAGAGTTTTATAGATGTGGATGATTAGAATATCATGGAATTTTTCTCGAAAATGCACTGATTTTTCCTAAAATTGATTAGTAATTTATGTCGAAATATGCGATTTAACTAAGTTCGGCAAGCATAAGTACAAATAGGTACTATTGTTTCTTCATGTAAAATTTCAAAAACTTACACAAAATCAAAGTAAAAAGCTTTTAAATTCAGCGATATAACTATTTATGAGAAATGAGAATTGTTCGCATAAATAGAACGCATATGCTTGTGTTTTTCACAATTTTTTATTTCGAGGTTGGCTGCCAAATTACCTGCAATAGAGTGTCGCCACGCTGTAGATTTACCATGGACTACAAACACGAATTAATTTTGCAGTCATCGAGGGGGAACTTTTTTGATGGAGGTAAAAAGTGAAGCAACAACATACCGCTTAATTTCTCAATATTGACAATAGTAAAAACCTCGCTATAAATTACAATTACTGTAAAAATTACGTCTCTAAGGACAACCCATTTTTTGCAAATATGCTAGGCTTGAAGTAAATTTATCATGTAAAAAATACAACCCTGTAAAATTATGGGACATGCAGTCGCACAATGTCAGTAATTGTAAAATTACGTCGAAATGAGATAATTTACCTTATTAGGTATGTGGCAAACCCTTCACTTCTTCCCTGTAGCTGGAAAAAGATTAGCGCGGACAATCCCGCGCTAGAGCTAAAATATCATTAAAAATCCTCACTGATTTCTCAAAATTTCTCAGCCCTGAACCCCTTTGCAAGATGAATTTTCCGTTGAATATAGCTAGAAAAATTTTACGATTAGCTTTGGGATTGGTTTAAGAAACTGTAATAAACTTGATTATTAAGCAAATCTATGATACATTTTCAAAGTGGCAGCGCATTAAAAAGTATTAGGCTTGCGCAAAAGAAATAAGGAGAATATCAATGTTATTAGTATCTTGGAATGTCAACGGTGTTCGAGCGTGCCTTGGAAAAGGTTTGGATAAGTTTTTCGATTCAATAAAACCTGACATATTTTGTATGCAGGAGATAAAGGCGCGACAGGAACAGGTTAATTGGGACCCCCTTGAATATCACACCTATTGGCACAGCGCACAAAAGGCGGGGTATTCAGGAACTGCCGTGTTTTCAAAGGAAAAAGCACTTAACGTTATGTACGATATGGAGGGGCATAACGGCGAGGGGCGTATCCTGACCTTGGAATATCCTGATTTTTATCTGGTAAATACCTATACCCCAAATTCTCAGCATGAGCTTCTGCGTCTGGACTTTAGAATGGAGTGGCAAGACTATTTTGTAAGCCATTTGAAGATGTTGGACGCCCAAAAACCTGTTGTCATTTGTGGTGACTTAAACGTAGCCCACCAAGAAATTGACATAAAAAACGCCAAATCTAACCATAATAACCCCGGATTTACCGACAAGGAGCGTCAGAAGATGTCTGAGCTGCTTGAGGCAGGTTTTTCTGACACTTATAGGGAGCGTTACCCCGATAAGCATGACGCGTATACATGGTGGTCATACATGCCTGGTGTTCGTGAGCGCAATGTGGGGTGGAGAATTGACTACTTTTTGACTTCAAAGCGTCTAATGCCAACGGTTAAGGACGCTCTGATATATGCCGACATATATGGCAGTGACCACTGCCCTGTCGGACTTGTTTTGTAAAGGAAGCTGACTATGAAAAAAATAGCACTATTACTCGCCGCGGTGATGCTCCTACTGGCTTCGTGTACGCCGAAGGATACCACAACGCTAAAAGTTGCCGCACTGAAAGGCCCTACTGCCATGGGTATGGTTGAGATCATTAAGAACAACGAATCAAGGTCTGAGGACAAGAGGGATTCGTTTTCAATTGTGTCAACGGCAGACGAAATCGTTGCGATGTTTGCAAAGGACGAGGTAGATATCGCCGCCGTGCCTTGTAATTTAGCGGCGGTTTTGAACAAAAATATCGGCGTGAAGGTTATGGCAATTAACACGCTGGGCGTCCTGTATGTCATAGAAAATGGCACAACAATTAACTCTGTAGCTGACCTAAAGGGCAAAACCATCGTCACCACCGGCAAGGGAACGACCCCAGAGTACACCATAAATGAGCTGCTGATTAAAAACGGTCTTGACCCTGAAACAGACGTTAAGCTGGAGTTTAAATCAGAGGCGGCGGAGGTTACGGCGTATTTACTGTCTGGTGAGGCGGCTGTCGCCGTTCTGCCGCAGCCGTATGTGACCACGGTTCTGCAAAAAGACGCCAAGGAGGGCGGCAATCTGAGGATTGCGCTGGACGTCACAGAGGAGTGGGGCAAAGTTAATAGGAATATCGGCATTGTTACTGGCGTTGTGGTCGTCCGAAAAGCGTTTTTAGAGGAACATGAGAGTGTAGTTAAGACGTTTCTGGAAGACTACAAAAAGTCAATAGAATATGTCAATTCTAATGTCAAAGAGGCATCTGCACTGGTAGAAGCTAACGGAATTGCCCCTGCAAGCGTTGCCGAGGAGGCAATCCCCAAGAGCCACATAGTTTATATTGGCGGAGATGATATGAAGACGGCGGTTTCAAGCTATTTGAAGGTTTTGTTTGACCAAAATCCGAAATCCGTCGGAGGAGTGCTGCCGGATGACAGCTTTTACTGGCTTGGGAAGTAGTAAAAAAGTGATGTATACCACCGCTGCCCTAGTGTTTTGGGCAGTGGTCTGGTATGCGGTGTCCGCCATCGTCAACAAGCCGTATCTACTGGCGTCACCTGTTGCGGTGCTGAAAAGACTGTGGGAATTAGGGTCTCAGCCATATTTCTGGAGGGCGGCAACATATTCTATAATGTATATTTTTGCAGGATTTATACTGGCTGTTATTATTGCGGTGGGTCTGGCTATGCTTTGTTCCGTATGTAAACCGTTGAAAATTGTCGTATCTCCGGCGATGAATGTGATTAAGGCGACTCCTGTTGCGTCGTTTGTAATTCTCGCGCTGGTTTGGTTTGATTCCTCAAGCCTTGCACTAATAACGTCGTTTTTGCTAGTACTGCCAGTGATTTACGCCAATGTGCTGCAGGGTATTTATTCCAGAGATAAGAAGCTTATGGAGCTGGCAGAGGTATACAAAGTGTCATTAATCAAAAGGATAATACATTCTGATATTCAACAAATTATGCCATATTTCACCGCTGGCTGTTCTGTAGGGCTTGGCTTCTGTTGGAAGGCGGGAATAGCGGCGGAGGTTATTGGTCAACCGAGGAATCGCATTGGCTGGTATTTAAACGAAGCGAAGGTACAACTCGAAAATGCCGACCTGCTTGCTTGGACGTTGGTGGTCATAATTATCAGCATGATAATTGAGAAGGCGTTTATCAGAGGGCTAAAATATTTAGCCAATCGAGTGGGCGGTAATTCCTATGCAGCTTAGAATAGAAAACCTGAGAAAAGCCTTTGGAGAAAAGACGGTACTTGACGGTATATCCCTTGACATCGGACTGAGTGATGTGACCATTTTGATGGGCACCTCCGGCTGCGGCAAGACTACGCTGCTGCATTGCATACTTGGGCTGATTAAACCCGACAGCGGTCATGTACGGGGACTTGATGGCAAACGCTTCTCCGCTGTGTTTCAAGAGGACAGGCTGTTGCCATGGGCTGACAGTATCCAGAATATCCGCTTTGTTGACGACAAGGCAAACGCTGAGCAGATGCTTAAAGAACTTGGAATGGCGGAGGACTGCCGCAAGCCCGTGACGCAGTTAAGCGGCGGCATGAGACGGCGGGTTGCCGTAGCCAGAGCGATGGCGTTTGAAAGCGACTTTATTATTATGGACGAGCCACTTAAGGAGCTTGACGCAGTGACAAAGGCTATGACGGCGGAGTTTATTCTTCGTCACAGAAAAAAACGCGGAATTATCGTATCTACCCATGACGAAGGAGATGGCGAGCTTTTAAAAGCGGCGTCGGTGATTCGGCTGGGGTAGGCGGAGCGAGGCTGGCTTACTTTTTTTTGGCATATGTATTGACATTGCCTTATTATGGGTGTAAAATCATATTTGAAGCAGTCCTCAAGGTGAAATTTTCGCAGAGGAGGCAGAAATATGTTGAGGAGCTATCGGGTTAACAATTACGAATCATGTCTAAAGATGGATACTAATCAAGCCCGTCTTACGTTTTTATGTCTTTGGTTTAATCGAAGCGGTGAATTTGCAAAGCGATATAGGTAACAGTCAATGACTGCGCCTATGTCGCTTTTTGTTTGGACTGCAACTAATTCGTGGTAGAAAATATAACAAAATAGAAGAGGGTCACATGAAAAAGAGACTACTATTCACGCTCATTATAGCAACGTTGCTTATGCTGTGCGCATGCGAACCGTCAACCGATGAACCTCCTGGGGAGAAAATTTTACCATCAGGATTTGACGAAGCGGGATTCACAACCAAATACAACACCGCATTGGAAAGCATAAAAAAGGGACCTAAACCACACATA
>JAVBKA010000064.1:0-3533 GCA_031546715.1 Oscillospiraceae bacterium
AAAGACGCGGAGTTTTAACGTAAATATCAAGATAACGGTGATTAACAGCCTTGATTTCTACTGTGATGCCGTAATCCTTTGCCCTGCCGTAGCCTGTCATGCTTCTCATCGCAAGCAACCTTTTCCCCGCCGAAGCTTAAAAAACGCTGCTCACAACCTCAGCGGAGAGTGTTGAGCAGGAAAGTAAAGTGTACTTACAAGGGATAAATTTCAAAAAATCCAAAAATCAGTACACTTCCCTATCAAAGCATGATAGTACCACATTTTACACTCTTTGTCAAACCTTGATTGTGATATTTGCTATTGACATGTTATTGCAAAGATGCTAAAATTTTGGGGTTGATTTAAAGTTTACATAATTCAGAATTGACAGCGACTAAAATATTGCGTAATTGAGGACGCCTTACAATGAAATACAAAGGATTAAGGCTTCGGCACGAGCTGAAATATTTCATTCCGTATGCAGATTATCACGCAATGCGGACTAGAATTGCCATGGTCATGCGCCCTGACGAGAACATGAATGACTATGAGCCCTACCATGTCAGAAGCCTTTATTTTGATGATGCGTTACGTGCAAACCGCTGGGACAAAGAAAGCGGCGTTGAGAACAGAACAAAGCATCGAATTAGAATATACAATAAAAACCCTGATTTTATCAGGTTAGAAAAAAAAGTTAAAATAGCGGGATTTATTGCGAAAAAGACCGCAAAGCTTTCTGTATCAGAGTTTCGCGCTATATTAAGAAATGATTTATCCTTTCTTTTGAAAAAAGACAACCCCTTTTTGCATGAGTTTTACGCAGAATGTAAAATCAGGCAGCTTCGTCCTGTAGTTACCGTTGATTATAACCGCGAAGCGTATACTTACAGGGAAGGTAATGTCAGAGTTACCTTTGATACAGAGCTTCAAGCGGCTTTTGCCATTGGGGAGACTTGGGATATTTTCTCTGATGATAGCCTAGTGCTAACGTCAGTTTATCCGCCGCAAATTATGACCATGGAGGTCAAGTACGACGACTTTTTACCCTCTCAGATAAAGAACATAATTCGTCCTTACACCGCAAGGCGAAGCGAAGCTTCAAAATACGTCATGAGCCTTCGTGCTCTTGATATAACGCATGGAAGGTTGACTAACAATGTTTGAGAAACTCGGAGATCTGCTATCACCTGGTACTGCGACACTTACCTTTGATAGAATGCTTGCCACATTATTAATTGCAGTCTTGGTAGGCATATTTATCTTTTACGTTTATAAGCTGTCGTACCGCGGGGTAATATATAGCCACAGCTTCAATGTAACAATCGTTCTTTCCTCAGTTATTACGTCTATGATTGTTCTTGGTATTTCAAGCAACATAACTCTTTCTCTTGGTATGGTCGGCGCGCTTTCAATTGTAAGGTTTAGGGCCGCTATTAAAGACCCAGTGGACATAATATTCCTTTTTTGGGCGATTTCATCAGGCATTGTTGCGGGAACAGGGGAATACTGGTTCTTAATAATTGCTACATTAGTTATCGGCGTAACAGCAATAGTTTTATTTAAAGCACGGTCAAGAAAGCAAACTTATTTACTTATTATTGACATTGAAACCGCCGCTTCCTCAGGTTGCATTAAAGAGTGCAAAAAATTGGGAGCTGTAATGAAAAGTAAGAGCGTAATTAAAAGCCGCACAGAGCTGGTTTTTGAAATTAAAATTAAGGACAACAGTGATACAAGCTTTGTTGAAAAGCTTAGCAGCCTTGACACAGTTGCAAGCGCAGTGCTTGTTGGTTATAACGGAGACTTTGCAGAATGAAAACGCTATCCGGCAGTAAGGGCAAACAGACAGGTAAAACCTCACTACTGGGAGGTTTTATTGTTGTATGCTCAATTTTTGCTGTTATATTTGCAATTACTCAGGCATCGGCGAAGCCAAATATTATCATTACAGAGGTGCTTTCTAGCAACACAGGCGTCATTGCCGATGAGGATGGAGACCAAAGTGATTATGTAGAGCTTTATAACGCAGGAAAACGTACAGTAAACCTCAACGGCTGGTTTTTGTCAGATAATGAAAACAAGGCAATCAGATGGACATTTCCAAACTTTGAACTTAAAGCGGGGCAGTACATGTATGTCTTTGCCTCTGGTAAAGCAAAGGTTCAAAAGGATGGCATCCCGCACACTAATTTTTCAATTAACGCCTTGGGTGAGCCTGTTATTCTCAGCAACAACCGCGGTGTTGCTGTTAATACAGTTCAGCCATTTGCCGCAGTTGAGAACATTTCATATGGACTTATTGACGTTAAGGCTGAAAAAGCTAACAGAAAACTGGCGTTTTTTGCTCAAGCAACTCCCGGGGCTGAAAATGCCAAGGATTACGCAGATGACCCGCTGTCACTAAAACCACATTCAACGAAGCTCATTATTAATGAGTATATGGCGCAGAATAATTCCGAGCTTCAATCTGAGGACGGCATGTATTACGACTGGGTAGAGCTGTATAATCCGAATGACTTTGCTGTTAATCTCAGCGGGTGGATGCTGTCAGATAACCCCGAAAACATCTCAAAATGGGCGTTTAGCTCTGGTATTGTTCCCGAAAAGGGGTACTATGTTCTAATGCTTTCAGGTCTTGACAAAGAAGGACATGCTACATTTAAGCTTAGCGAAGCCGATGGTAAGTTAACGCTTTCAGACCCATCAAGCGTAATGTCAGACAGCATTGATATAAAAAATACCCCCTTTGGAGCGTCCGCAGGAAGACCAAGCGCAAGCTCCACGGATTTAGTCTTTTTCAACACTCCTACTCCAAACGCAGTGAACTCCGAGACCTTTGCAAACAGCGTTGGCGAGCTTGTTTGGGAAAAATCTAATATCGTAATTAATGAATATATGTCTGCCAACGGAATGTACTTAGTTGACGAGGACGGAGACATAAACGACTGGGTGGAGCTGTATAACAATGGCACTGAACCTGTTGATGTTGCAGGCTTTTTCCTGTCTGACGATGCTACTTCACCTGACAAGTGGGAGTTTCCGTCAACAATCATTGAGCCGCAGGGATTTTTGATTGTTTTTCTCTCCGGTAAGGACAAGGAAGGACATGCAAGCTTTAGAATCGGCGCAGAGGACGAATTACTGTTACTGACGGATAAAATCGGCAGAGTTATTGACACCGTTGATGTTAAAGTGATGCCTGAACATGTTTCATACGGCAGAGGTCTGGAGGATTCCTCCAAATGGCTCTACTATTCCCGCCCAACCCCCAGTGCGGCAAACACTACAACAGGCTTCACTGATATCGAAGGAGTAACTGACCTGCCGAAAACCTCGGTTTACATTTCCGAAACCTACGCAACGGACAACTGGGTAGAGCTGTACAACCCAACATCTGATGACATTGACCTCAGCGGCTGGATTTTATCTGACGGCATAGGCAAATCAGGCATGAAACTGGAAAACGTAAAGCTATCAGCTCACGCTTACAAAACTATTGATATGACTGATATTGGTCTTGGCAGCAAGGGCGAAACTATTTATCTGGCTGA
>JAVBKA010000168.1:0-10228 GCA_031546715.1 Oscillospiraceae bacterium
GATATTTCACTTGCAAAACATTGGAATATATGCTATTCTGTCTGAAGGATATCCGGGTGTAGCCCAGGTGGTAGAGCGCATGACTGGGGGTCATGAGGCCGCAAGTTCAAGTCTTGTCACTCGGACCAAAGAAAAACCTCACAGCCGTAAGGCTTTGAGGTTTTTCGTTTTTTATTATGCTCCCTAAAATAACATCAAAAAACGCTCTTTGTCCCTTACTTTGAACTCAGAACTTGGCTCAGGATTTGCGCTGTTTTTTCGTCACTTCCGCTAGATTATTTTTTCACCGCTCAGGCACATTTCAACGCTCTTTTTATCATCCTAAATATTTTGGTAAACAACCTTGATTTTGGTATAATTAAAGTAGAGGAAGTGAGCGCATGAACATTGATGATTTGATACAGAAAATTGATTTTTACCGTGAAAAAATCGAAGAGCGTAGACCATTGATAGCGAATGGGCTGGACGTTATCGCGATGAGCAAGTATTTATAACAGGAACGGAATATATCCCCCCTGCGGCTGACGATGTACCACAAGGTTAATCCGTTAGTTTGAGGGGATTCTAAAATTTTACGACCCGAAATATTTCAAGTTGCCCCAAAGGATGATTTCACCGTACATGTTTTCTTTCTTATCAGCCTAAAGTTGACATAACAACACTAATTATGTCAACTTTAGGCTGATTATTGCTATATTTCTCAATTTTCTCAAACATTTTTGCATGATTTACTATTTGCCCACTTGATTTTTATTACAAACTAGTATAAACTACAAAATAGTCTTGTCGAAAATTGTCGAATTATGCGATTTGTGGAGTTTTATATCATTTGCGAACTTATACAACTTGGAGGATGGACATTTTGAGGAAACGTTTTGCAGCATTTTTAGCAGCACTGGCTGTTATTTTATTTTTTTGTCCAATACAAAGCCTTGCTTTTGAGGTGCAATCACATTCCGACACTCCAAATGTCATTAATATCGAAGACGGTATTTCCGCCTCTATTCCTATTGCTGCAGGAGAGACGCTGATTATTAATGGGATGAAATTTTCCAACATTGAGAGTTTTGTGCAGAGCATTGATGTCACTGGTCATGGAGAAGAGCCTGATAATTTTGTAGCTCCCTCTGGGATTACGGTTGAATTCGTAAGCCTTGATTCTGCCGTCATATGTGATATACTATTTACATATCTTGGCGACTCGAGTGCAGAGGTTGCCATATTAACGGATGAGATAGAGGCAAAGCCAGTTACTGGCGCAATGCAGGCAACAATATTTGAGAGTAAATGTATCAATGGCATTGTTTTTAAAGATTTCGGAGATAGCGTAGAAATATCTATATTGCCAAACAATAGATTCGTTTATCGCGAGACTCTAACTGCCGTTATCCCCGCAGGTGCGGAAGTTATGTTAAACGAAGCGACATTTACAAACAGCAATGAAGACACTTCCGCTGAAATTTCATTGCAAATAGGTCAAGACGGCGATGTTTTTGTATTAACACTGCATAACAATATGTCTGTAAAGGTTAATGAAACCTTTGTTAAATCAGTCGATACAGAAGTATTTTTGTATTATTCTTCCGCATTCGGGGACTTTGACGTTTCCTTTGAAAACGGTGCAGCATTACTTGATGATATTTTATTTACCGCAGACCACCGTGGCTCAGTTCAAACCAGCCTGAGTTTTCCCGGCGAATATACCATTAACGGCGGCATAACAACGGCTTGCTTTGAAGCTGGTAATGGACAATTCGTAAATACGTCTAAAAACGTCACCATAGACGCCTCTAAGCTCACCACCGGCGCAACAGCAAGTGTGTATTCATCAGGAGAATCCGCCATTTCCTTTCTGCTACCCGCCGACAACTACGCACTTAATGCCCCGATAGAAGAGGCGGCGGCTTACGTTAATTCTGCCGAGTGGACGTTAAAAGGCGCAAAGGGCTTGGAATATCTTTTTTCTGCGGACAACCAAGGCGTATCATCCGCTGCATTTGACGCGGATACTTCGACTGCCGCTTTAACAGTCACTGATGATAGAATAACATTAGCGGTCAGCGGCACCCCCATTGTGTCGCCAAGCCCATCGCCAGAACCTTCGACGTCACCGGAGCCTTCAACTTCTCCTGAACCGTCACCTTCTCCTGAACCGTCAACTCCCTACGAGCCGCCGATCTCTCCTGAACCAACGCCTACACCAATACCTACACCAATAACACCCATAACACCAACACCCGCACCGATTGTAACCTCAACCTCTGTCGAATACGGAACTGTCCTAGCTCCAATTGTTTCACAGGGCGGACTGATAACCGCTGAGATAACCTCAGCGGCTGTAAATTTAATGATTGAATCCGTTATAAACACTGAGGCTGCGAACACTGGTCAGCATGTAGTGGTTGCTTTTAGCGCGCCTGTGTCTAACGGCTCGGCAGTTACCCATCAAGAGCTGATAATTCCGGCGGGCGCAATTACGGCGTTGGCGCATGACACTAAGGCTTCTGTAAAAACAAGCACTGCGCTAGGAACAATTGAGCTGGACAATCGTGTTTTAGACGCAATTGCCGATGCCATAGGAACTCAAAGTGACGCAAAGGTAACTATCAGCGCAGAAAAAGTAAACGCCTCCACTCTTCATGCGGAGGAGCAAAAATTAATCGGTGACAGACCCGTGATTGACATAAAAATAAACGTAGGTGTTACTACTGTAAGTGCTTTCAACGGCGGAAAGGCCACAATAAAAATCCCCTACACCTTAAGTCCAGATGAAAACGCCGAAGCTATTATCATTTTTTACATTGACGGACGTGGGAAAGCCGTTCATGTAATAGGCAGATATGACGAAGGGTATTTAACTTTTGAAACAACTCATTTCTCGGTGTATGCCGTGGCATATAACCCGATATCTTTTACCGATGTTACAGATGATTGGTGGGGCAAAAAGCACATAGACTTCATCGCCGCCCGCGATATACCTGAGGGCATAGGTGATAATAATTTCGGTGTTTCGGAGGCTATTCCAAGAGGCGAGTACATTATATGGCTGATGAAGGCATATGGTTACACTGAAGAAACCGTCGATGCCTATGTCCCAAATGGCACGAATTTTAAAGACGTATCGGGCGAGAGGTCAAACTGGTATCACATAGCAAAAGAGGAAAGAATATCATCAGGAATCGGCGACAATATGCTGGCACCGAACAGAACGCTTACTCGGCAAGAAATGTTTACTCTCACCGTAAATATGCTGTTATCCCTGGATAAGCTCCCCATCAAGGACTCGACCCGTTCGCTCTCAGAATATATAGATATAAATACGATGGATAATGAACATTTTGGTTCAGCCGCTGTCCTCGCAGAAGGTAACATTCTCGCAATTGATACGAAAATTAGACCTCATGACGGTGCTACCCGTTCCGAGGCTGCGGCAGTTATTTCTAAACTGCTCAAAATATATTGAAAGACCTTGCTGAGCACCTGCGCTTTTCGTTAAAATATGCATGCATACTCATATGAAACATACTCATATGCTCGCATATTTTAACTATCGGGTTAATCCGCACTTACTCCACCTTAAGCGTAAACTGCTTGCAATCCCATACATCGGTTGCAATTTCAGCGTAAAACTCAGGCTCATGGCAAACCATAATTATTGTACCCTTATATTCAATGAGGGCGCGCTTTAGTTCATCCTTTGCCTCTGGGTCAAGATGGTTTGTAGGCTCGTCCAAAACCAGAAAATTAGTTTCACGGTTAAGTATTTTGCAGAGCCGTACCTTTGCTTGCTCGCCGCCGCTTAGCACGTAGACTTTGCTCTCAAGCTGTTCGGTAGTTAATCCGCATTTTGCCAAGGCTCTCCGAACCTCTCTTTGATTATAGGACGGAAACTCGCCCCAAACATCCTCAATACAGGTCGCCTTACTCATGGTTTTCGGCTCTTGCTCAAAGTACCCCACAAACAGGTTGCCGCCCTTGGTTGTACGTCCGCTAATGCTTGGAATTTCACCTAGAAAGCTCTTTAAAAGCGTGGTTTTTCCCATGCCGTTTGACCCGATTAGGGCTATTTTTTGTCCTCGCTCAATTACCTTGCTGATGGGCTTGGATAGCGGCTCATCGTATCCGATTACCAAATCGTTCATTTCTATGAGATATTTTTCTGGCGCGCGTGCCTGCATGAATCTGAATTCTGGCTTGGGTTTTTCTTTGGCAAGTGTTATAATTTCCATTTTATCAAGCTTTTTTTGCCGTGCCTTTGCCATATTGCTGGTTGCAACTCTTGCCTTGTTTCGTGCAACAAAGTCCTGCAAATCAGCAATAACCTCCTGCTGTCTTTCAAAGGCTGCTTCAAGCTGCTGCTTTGACTGCTTGTACAGACGCTGAAATTCCTCATAATTGCCAACGTATCTGGTTAAGCTTGCGTTTTCTACATGATAAATCAGCCCCACAGTGTCGTTTAAAAAGGGTATATCATGGGATATTAATATAAATGCGTTTTCATAATTCTGCAAATACCGCTTTAGCCATGTAATATGCTCGTCGTCTAAATAGTTAGTCGGTTCGTCTAATAACAGCACGTCAGGCTTTTGCAGCAAAAGCTTTGCAAGAAGAATTTTTGTGCGCTGTCCTCCCGACAGGTCGTGGACATCTCTGTCAAGCCCGATGTCAGCAAGACCAATCCCCCGCGCGACCTCCTCGACCTTTGCGTCAATGAGATAAAAATCGTTATGCTCCAACATGTCCTGAATATCGGCAGTTTTTTCGAGATAGTCGTTCATTTCAGCTTCTGTGATGTCCGTCCCCATAAGGTCGTACATTCTATTCATATCTGCTTCGGCTTCAAACAGGTAGGCAAAGGCCTGCCGCAGGCAGTCTCTTATGGACATTCCCTTGGTGAGGACTGTGTGCTGGTCAAGATAGCCAATGCGCACACGCCTGGCCCATTCTATTTCCCCGGAATCGGGAAGAAGCTTGTCAGTAACGATGTTCATGAAGGTTGACTTACCTTCGCCGTTGGCACCTACCAGTCCCACATGGTCGCCCTTAAGCAACCTGAAGGACACATTTTCAAAGATTTCCCGCCCGCCAAAATTGTGGCTTACATTTTTAACTGTTAATATACTCATTTTTACCCCGTCTTGTTTTATACTATGCTTTCTAAAGACCGTCCACTATAGTAACACAAAATTGCAAAGCTGTCGAGAAGCAGTTTAGTAGAGGTATCAAAATGAACGAAGAATTACTGGCAAGGCTGAAGGTGATATCTGCCGAGGAGCAGTCCATTCTTAATGGTGAGCCCGATGTTCAGCAAAGTATATATTCCAGTGCCGCCGATTTTATTGTTGACAGTGAAAAAATGCTCCAAAAGGGCAAACTGATTGACATTCGCCCTCATACCAGATTTGTGCAGTTTCCAAAGCACAGGCATAATTATATAGAAATCGTCTACATGTGTTCTGGCACATCCACCCATATAATCAACGACAAAGAGCAAGTTGTGCTTGAAAGCGGTGACCTGTTGTTTCTGAGCCAAAATGCCTGTCAGGAGATTATGCCCGCAGGTCTTGATGATATTGCCGTGAACTTTATTGTTTTGCCGGAGTTTTTTGATATTGCGTTCTCAATGATTCAGTGCAAAAACGTACTGCACGACTTTTTCATTGGCGCGCTCAGCCAAAAAAAGGGCGCAGTTGATTACATTCACTTCAAGGTCTCGGACGTTAAACCAATTCAAAACCTTATGGAAAATATGATATGGTCATTTATGGAGGCGCAAGGGAATCACAGGCAGATAAATCAAATTACAATGGGTCTGCTGTTTTTGCACATTCTCAGTTATGTGGACAGAATTGTTGCAAATACACCCCTGCAATACGAACAAAGCCTAGTGTTCGCCGTTATGCAGTACCTTGAGGAAAATTATAAAAACGGCTCGCTGACTGAGCTTGCCGCACAGCTTAACCAGCCCTTAACCAGTTTGAGCCGCCTGATAAAAGCTAACACAGGTCACACTTTCAAGGACTTACTGCAAAAAAAGCGGCTGGGTATGTCTGTTTTTTTACTGCTGTCAACAGATTGCACCCTTGAAGAGATAATTGACACTGTGGGTTATGAAAACAGCAGTTACTTTTACCGCATTTTCAGAAAAGAATATGGCGTTACTCCTCATAAATTTAAGCTTGCAAATAAGGACGGTAAAGTATAAAATTAAAGTCCTTAATATTTTGTTTTTACGAGCGTATATTAATAATGAAAGTGATGTGGCGACGATGAGTAAATATCATTTGGCAGTTGATATCGGAGCGTCCAGCGGACGGATAATTGCAGGTTGGATTGAAAACAACAAACTGAAAACCAAGGAAATTCACCGCTTTAAAAACGGTACCTTCGAGCGTGATGGTCACATCTTTTGGGATATCGACAGGCTTTACGATGAAATTCAGGCGGGCATTAAGAAAATAGACACTCCTTACGCTTCAATCGGCGTTGATACATGGGGCGTTGACTATGTTCTTCTTGACGAAAAAGGCAACCGCCTTTCAGATGTATACGCTTATCGAGACCACCGCACTGATGGTATAATTGACACTCTTGACAAAGAGCAGGTTTACGGAGCTACAGGTATTCAGTTTAACAATTTCAACACACTTTTTCAACTAATCGCTCACTCCCCTAAAACCGCAACGCATTTCATGACAGTACCCGATTACCTACACTATCGCCTGTGCGGTCGCATTGCCTGTGAATATTCCATTGCGACTACAACCCAGCTTTTAAACATTGGCACAGGACAGTGGGATGAGCAAATGGTTGGCTTGACGGGCTTTCCTATGGCGATGTTCCCCGAAATCGTACCCTCTGGCACTGTTTTAGGTACGTTAATTGGCAATGACAGCGTCAAGGTCATCACCCCCGCCGCCCATGATACAGGCTCAGCCGTTGCCGCAGTTCCCACAAATGGGGGAAATTTTGCGTACATAAGCTCGGGCACATGGTCACTTATGGGAATTGAAAGCAAGACCCCTTGCATGAAAACCCAGGAATTTACCAACGAGGGCGGAGCTAACGGCAAACTCAGAGTGCTTAAAAACATAATGGGACTTTGGATGATTCAGGAGGTTCAGAGGCTTTTACCCGAAAAGCTGGACTTTGCAACCCTTGCGCTGCTTGCGGAAGAAAAATTCGGCTCAATAGTGAACGTATCTGACAATCGCTTTTTACTTCCCGGCAATATGATTACGGAAATTCAGTCCGCTTGCCGTGAAACTGGTCAGCCTATTCCCGAAACTCCTGCACAGCTTGCCAGATGTATCTTTGACAGCCTTGCAGAAAGCTATAAAAACACGCTTATTCAACTTCGGCAGTACCAAACCATTGACAAAATTCATATTATCGGCGGCGGCAGCCAGAACCGCCTGCTAAACCGTCTCTGCGCAAAGGCTACAGGCTGCACAGTGTATGCAGGTCCTGTGGAGGCGACGGCTATCGGAAATATTATCGTTCAAATGATTGCCATGGGCGAGCTTGCCGACCTTGAACAGGGTCGCGCATTGGTAGCCAACAGCTTCGAGTTGGAAATATATAATTAATACTAATCGCTGGTTAAAAACCAGTGATCAGTATACTACTTCCCCATCGGGATAAAAGACAGGAGAATATTTATGCTTTCAGAATTGGCAAGAATGTCACAAATAGCAGGTGCTAGAACAGACTATGTTCAAGGCGGCGGCGGAAATACCTCGGTGAAGCTGGACAATGGTTTGATGGCGATTAAAGCCTCTGGCTTTCGTCTAAATCAGGTCACCGAAACTGACGGCTTTGCAGTGGTAGAGGTTGCAACGCTTAATGACGTAACTGCGGAGCAGGGATATAAGCCCCTTAGACCCTCAGTAGAGGTGGGTTTTCATGCGATTCTCAAGAAGTATGTCTTGCACACCCATCCTGTGTATGCAAATTTGGCGCTGTGCTCGGAAAGCGGGCTTGAAAAGCTGCCAAGCCTTATGACTGGCTACAGCTACATTGTAGTACCCTACATCAACCCAGGGGCAGAGCTGTCAGCCGCTATAAAGGAGCGTTTGACTCCTGAAACTCAAGTAGTATTTATGGTAAATCACGGCTTAATCGTCACCGCCGACACTGCGGATGAGTGCCTGAGCATTCACGAGGATGTAAACAAACGCATTGCAAAAGCCTACGGCGTTACACCGTCAGATTTTGAGGAACTGTCCGCCGACTTAAGCAAGACCCTGTACCCTGACCAACAGGTTTATATGGCACTTTCAGATGTTCAGCAGGAGATTCTGGCGGCTGTCATGTTTATTCAGTTTACATTGCGCAATGCAAAGGAAACCGTGCAACCCATGGACGGAAACGCTATGAATTATATTAAAAACTGGGAAAGCGAAGCCTACCGCAAAACTATATTGAAGTAAGGTGACAGTATGAACGCATATGACATTGCAAAAGAGCGGTACTCCGCTCTGGGCATAGATACAGACGCAGTACTTAGCAACCTCGACGCAATCCCAATTTCGGTACACTGCTGGCAGGGCGATGATGTCACAGGCTTCGAGGGCAAAACAGGCGACTTAACCGGCGGTATTCAAAGTACAGGCAACCATCCAGGTCGTGCCACTAGTGCTGACGAGCTGCGCAGCCATATGGAAAAAGCATTTTCTCAGATCCCAGGAGCTGCCAAAGTCAACCTCCACGCTATTTACGGTGATGTAAAGGGTGTTGACCGCGACCAAATTGAGCCGAAGCATTTTTCAGCATGGGTAGACTGGGCAAAGCAGCAAAAAGTCGGTCTGGACTTCAATCCCACCCTGTTTTCTCACCCAAAATCATCTGACGGTTTGACACTTTCCCACCCAGACAAGGCAATTCGTGATTTCTGGGTAAACCACTGCAAGCGTAGCCGCAAAATTAGCGAATATTTTGGACGTGAGCTTGATCAAGCCTCCGTTATGAATCTCTGGATTGCAGACGGCTTTAAAGACGTTCCTGCGGACAGGCTAACTCCCCGCGCAAGATTAAACGAAGCACTCGACCAAATTTTTGCTGAAAAAATTGATGAAAAATACCATATAGACGCAGTCGAAAGCAAGGTTTTCGGAATCGGGGTAGAAAGCTACACCGTTGGCAGTCACGAGTTTTACATGGGCTATGCCATGAAAAACAAGCTCGCGCTATGCCTTGATGCGGGACATTTCCACCCAACCGAAGTTATTTCTGCGAAAATATCCGCAATCAGCCTTTTTGTCCAGCAAATGCTGCTGCACGTCTCCCGCCCTGTCCGTTGGGACAGCGACCATGTTGTGTTACTTGACGAAGAACTAATTGCCATTGCGCAGGAGATTATCCGCCACGGCTTACTAAACCGTGTACACATCGGACTTGACTACTTTGACGGTTCTATCGACCGAATAACAGCATGGGCTGTGGGCACAAGAAACATGCGCAAAGCGTTGCTCATTGCACTGCTTGAGCCATATAACCTTCTTCAAAAAGCGGAGCTTGACTTTGATTTCACTAAGCGTCTGGTGCTCATGGAGGAGATAAAAACTCTCCCATGGCAAGCCGTTTGGGAGGAATACTGTCAGCGCAAAAATGTCCCCGTAAGCTTGGCGTTTTAAAAAATCTAACACATTCGCCAAATATTTAAGGCTTCGACATCTTTCCAAAAAGAGGTCGAAGCCTTGTTTTATCCGCTTTAAAATGATGTCATCATAAATGACAGCAACCGCTTTGTGCTGGTTTCGACAGTGGTAAACACCCAAAAATGATACCTCAGGGTAATATCATCGTCAAATTATCCCTTTTGTCATCAAGAAAACCCTTAATTCGTTATTATCGGCGTGCGGTTGATGGATTGGTCTGTGAAGATGTCAAGCTCGTCACGGCTCTGGGTGGAAAACTCTGACACGATTGCGCCCTCTGCTCCTGCCTGAAACCAATGCTTGGTATTTGGCTTTAGAGTGTACTGCTGTCCTGGGAGAAGCGTGACTTCGTGCCAGACGGTGAAGCAGTCCTTTTTGTCCTGCGGCACACGTCCCGAGCAAGCTGCCGTCGGCTCTCCCTCTACGTACAGATACACAATTCCGTTACGGCAGCGAAAGGTCTCCTCCTTGCCGTCAGCACCGTCAACATCAGGATGGCGATGCTCGGGGCAAATCTGCCAACCTTCAAGCACAAGCTCCTTTGCGCAGCAGCGTGCTGTGTTGACATA
>JAVBKA010000096.1:0-14008 GCA_031546715.1 Oscillospiraceae bacterium
CATTTGCAAATTTATCAATAGAAACACGCTTAACAGTACCCGCCTTAGTAACGAAAAACAGGCAGCTAAACTCTTCGTCATCACTGACAGGAATAGTCGCCGTAACCTTTTCCCCTGGTTCTAATGGCAACAAGTTAATTAAGTTTACGCCCTTGGCGGTTCTGGACGCTTCGGGAACATTATAGCCGCGTTTTTTAAACAATCTGCCCTTTGATGTAAAGAAAAGCACATCATCATGGGTAGATGCGATAAACAGCTCCTCAATAAAGTCCTCGTCACGAATGGTTTGCGCGGCGATACCTCTGCCACCTCTGCGCTGGGATTTATATACAGACTGAGGCTGACGCTTGACATATCCAAGATGGGTGAGGGTAAATACGCAGTCCTCACGGTCAATCAAGTCCTCAATGTCGATTTCATCTTCATTTTCGATGATTTCGGTGCGGCGCTTATTTGCAAACTTGTCAGAAAGTGCCACTAAGTCCTCGCGAAGAATTGAGGCGACACGTTCTGGTTTTGCCAGAATGTCTTCAAAATCAGTAATTTTGAGGTACAGTTCGTCAATTTCAGACTGTAGTTTTTCAATTTCAAGCCCCTGTAAGCGTCCAAGACGCATGTCAACAATTGCCTGTCCTTGAATTTCAGAGAGGTTAAAGCGTTCCATAAGTCGCTGTTTAGCGTCATTATAGCTGGAGCGGATAATTCTGATAACCTCATCAATATTGTCGCAGGCGATTTTCAGGCCCTCTAAAATATGCACACGCTCACGAGCCTTGCGAAGCTCATATTGTGTGCGGCGTGTAATAATTTCCTTTTGATGGGTCAGATAATGGTCGAGCAAACTGTGGAGATTCAAAGTCATGGGCTGACCGTTGACCAAAGCAAGCATGTTGATAGCAAAGGTGTTTTGCAGCTCCGTTTGCTTGTAGAGATTATTAAGTACTACCTGCGCATTAGCGTCACGCTTTAAGTCCAGAACAACTCGAATACCCACACGGTCAGAGGTTTCGTCACGGAGAGCGGAGACGCCCTCGATGACCTTGTCACGGATTAAGTGACCAATTTTTTCAATCAGCGGGTCAAGCTTTAGCATGTACGGAATTTCCGTAACAATAATAGAGGTTTTACCCTTGTTTTCAACTATTTCAGCCTTTGCACGAACTAAAACACGTCCTCGCCCTGTGGCATAAGCCGCACGGATACCGCTTCTTCCGAAAATAAACGCTCCGGTTGGGAAGTCAGGACCATGGATATGCTCCATGAGGTCGCTAAGGTCTGCCTCTGGGTTGTCCAGAAGGCAAACGGCTGCGCCGATAACCTCACCGAGATTGTGAGGCGGAATATTTGTAGCCATGCCAACGGCAATACCTGTGGAACCGTTGACCAGAAGGTTTGGAAACCTAGAAGGCAGAACTGACGGCTCTTTGCGGGTGTTGTCGTAGTTAGGTGTCATGTCAACGGTTTCTTTGTCAATGTCCGCCAACATTTCCATAGCGATTTTTGACATACGGGCTTCGGTATAACGGTATGCAGCAGGGGGGTCGCCGTGGATAGTACCGAAGTTGCCGTGTCCGTCAACTAAGGTGTGACGAAGGCTGAAGATTTGGGCAAGACGAACCAGCGCATCATAAACAGATGCGTCACCGTGGGGGTGATACCGTCCCAGCACGTCACCGACGGCGGTGGCTGCCTTACGAAAAGGCTTGTCTGGCGTGAGATTTTCCTCCCACATGGTATAGAGAATACGGCGGTGTACTGGCTTCAAGCCGTCACGAACATCCGGCAGCGCGCGGGAGGTGATAACGCTCATTGAGTAGTCAATAAAGGATTTTTTTACCTCACGCTCTAAGTCTACCGGTATTATTTTTTGATTTTCAAAACTTACTAAATCGGCCATTGAAACCTCCGCTGAATATTATTTTTGTGTGAATAGTTATCGTAAGAGCAACCCTAACAGCCACCCAATACATAATCAAGATAAAAGTTTTGCTTGAGCTTCTTCAAAAGCTCATGGATTTAAAAGGCAACGCCTTTTATCGAGCCTCGCAAGGCTCGAAACTCTAGCTTTGAGCCGCGCGAACCAAACAGTCGTAAGAGAAACGCAACACAGCGCATGGTTGTCGCGCATGGCACTTTGGGCTTGGTGTAGTCTTTGGGGTTTACCACCCCGCCCGTTGGGCACCCCTCCACAGAGGGGAATTAGGCACGGGTTGAGGAGGGCTGCTGTAATTCTCTCGTATGGGCGACCAATGCGGTTGCCCAAGGCTTGCAAACGCAATGCTTTCGGCGGTTTCTCGTAGGGCAAGGGCTCTGCTCTTGCCGTCCTCTTGGGGTTGCTATATCTTCGGTAAATCGCCGTAGGGGCGAACTTTGTTCGCCCGGGGTTTGTTAAATCTTTGGGGTTAATCGAATATTTCCCATGCTCTGCACGGATGTTGCCTTGTTTAAAAGGTTCGATTATTCACCGTTGTTGGCGGCTGTAAGTGACCACCCCGCCCGTTGGGCACCCCTCCATAAAGAGGAATTTTGGTGCGTGCCTTATTCCCCTCTGTGGAGGGGTGCCCGAAGGGTGGGTGGTTTCGTTGGCATGGTACAACCCTCGTTACACGTTAACCGCTATCGCAGTCAAACTGTTCAACTATCCTTCAACACTATATGCAGCTCGTCAAGCTGCTTCTTGTCTACTGGGGACGGGCAGCCCATCATTGGTTCGATTGCTTGTTGGGTTTTCGGGAATGCCACGACGTCGCGGATATTGTCCGTTTCGCAGAGGAGCATTACTAAGCGGTCTAGTCCGAAGCCGATGCCGCCGTGGGGGGGGACGCCGTAGGTGAAGGCTCGGAGGAGATGTCCGAAGCGGCGTTCCATGTCCTCCTTAGAAAGTCCTAGGAGGGTAAACATTTTGCCCTGAACTGCGCTGTCGTGAATACGAATCGAGCCTGAACAAAGCTCATAGCCGTTACAGACCATGTCATACGCCTTTGCACGGCACAGGGATAAATCCTCGCCGTCAAGCAGTGGAATATCCTCGGTCATAGGTGAGCAGAATGGGTGATGCTGGGCTACATAACGTCCTTCTTCCTCTGAGTACTCAAAAAGAGGGAATTCTGTTACCCACAAGAAGCGGTAATCCGCGGGGTTTAACATATTTAACCGTTTTGCACACTCCACACGGAGCGCACCAAGGCTGGTTTTAACTAAATTATCCTTTGCGTCAGCAACGCAAAACAGCAAATCACCTGCTTTAAAGCCTGTTTTCTCAGCAATTGCCGCCATTTCAGCTTCCGTCATAAACTTAGCAAAGCTAGAGCCTTCCGCCTTGTGCCATGCCAGGCCCTTAACGCCTAATCCCTTGACAAATTCCGTCAAGCTGTCAATATCTTTTCTGGTAAACTTATCCGCGCCGCCGTCAATAACGATACAGCGGACGCTTGCCGCCTCGTTAAAAACTTTAAAGCCAGACGCTTTTGCAATGGAGCTGATGTCCTTAAGCTCAAAGCCAAAACGGATGTCAGGCTTGTCGCTGCCGAAGCGTTCCATACATTCACGCCATGTCAGACGTGGCATAGGCTGAGGCAGCTTCACTCCCAAGATGTCCTCAAAAAGGCGGGAAATCATATTTTCATTCATGGCAAGAACATCGTCAATGTCAACGAAGCTCATTTCCATGTCTATTTGCGTAAAATCCGGCTGACGGTCAGCGCGCAAGTCCTCGTCACGGAGACAGCGGGCAAGCTGAAAGTACCTGTCCATTCCGGCAACCATCAAAAGCTGTTTGTACTGTTGAGGAGACTGCGGGAGTGCGTAAAAGCACCCCGGATGAATGCGTGAGGGAACTAAATAGTCACGGCTGCCCTCTGGTGTAGAGGCTGTGAGGACAGGGGTTTCAATTTCGTAGAAACCGTTTTCGTCAAAGTATTTGCGAACGCTTTGCATCGCCTTGTGGCGCATTTTCACAAAACGTTGCAGTTTAGGACGGCGCAGGTCTAAATAACGGTACTCAAGGCGCAAAAGCTCGGCGGTTTTAGTATCGTCCTCAATTTCAAAAGGCGGTGTCTGAGCCTTGGACAGCACTTCCAGAGCCGTGACTTCAATCTCAATTGCTCCAGTAGCAAGATTCGGATTAGCCGCACTCCGCGCCCGAACCACACCTTGCACACATAACACCCATTCACCACGGACAGCCTGTGCCTCAGAAATCAGGGGCGATTCAAACTCAACCACACACTGAACAATGCCCTCTCTGTCACGCAGGTCGATAAATACGATTTTTTTGTCTCTAATGCGCTGTACCCAGCCGCAAACAGTAACTGTTTTCCCGATATGGGTTTCGTTTAGAAGTCCGCAGTAAGTGGTGCGGTTATTATAATTCATGTTTAATCTACCAATCTATCTATATAGTTTTAAATATAACTCTTTTCTATATGCTTAGGCGGATTTATCAGCGTTGCAATCTCTGCGGCGTCAAGTCCGCTCTCGATCGTTCTTCCGTCTGACATAAACTTGATTTTTATCTTATTTTCTTCCAGCTCCCGCTGACCAAGCACAATGACATATGACGCCTTTTTCTTGTCGGCATACCGCATCTGAGCTTTCAGGCTACGGGAGCAAAGGTCGATGTCGCAGGATACCTGAAGCTGACGAAGCTCGCTTGCCAAGGCGTGGGCTCTGTGCTGAGCGGTACTGTCCGCCACGGCGACAAAAACTGTGTTTTCAGGGGTGAGGTCAGGGATGGTTTGTGAAGCTTCCATTAAAAGAATCAAGCGTTCAATACCCATACCAAAGCCCACCGCAGGAGTGGACGGACCTCCCAGAACCGCCACAAGACCGTCATACCGTCCGCCGGCGCAAACTGTTAATTCGCCGCCTTCGAGAGTAGTGACAAACTCGAAAACCGTTCGGGTGTAGTAGTCAAGCCCACGAACAAGCAACGTATTTAAGGTATACCCAATGCCCATCTCGTCCAGCGACGCAGTTACAGAGCTTAAATGCTCTGAGCAGTCCGTGCAGAGATGCTCCACGCTCTTAGGTGCGTTTTTCTTTAGCTCACCGCAGCTAGGGGTTTTGCAGTCAAGGATTCTGAGAGGATTATTTTCAAGCCGAGTCAGGCAGGTTTCACAAAGCTTGTCCTTGCAGGCTGTAAAGTACTGCAAAAGCTCCTTTTGATAAGCAGGACGGCAAGCGGGACAGCCCACAGAGTTTATATTAAGCGTCAGCCTTTCAACTCCGATACCTCGCAACACCGAATGTGCAAGAGCAATAACCTCAGCGTCAGCCGCCGGAAGAGCCGCACCGAAGCATTCAACACCAAACTGGTGATGCTGGCGAAGCCGTCCATGCTGGGGACGCTCATATCGAAAATTAGGGGCTATATAATAGCATTTGAAGGGGAGCGTGTCCGCATACACATTATGCTCCACAAAGGCACGGACAACAGAGGCAGTGCCTTCCGGGCGCAGGGTAATTGACCTTCCACCCTTATCGTTAAAAGTATACATTTCTTTTTGCACAACGTCTGTTGTTTCTCCAACACCGCGCAAAAACAGCTCCGTATGCTCAAAGGCAGGAAAGCGTATTTCTTCAAAGCTATAGAGTGCCGCCGTGTCTCGCATGGTTTTTTCCACATACTGCCAAAGTCTAGTCTGAGGCGGTAATATATCCTTTGTCCCCTTGGGGGCTTGGATGTTCAAAAGAACACTTCCTTTTTGGGTAATAATCCCGTTTTGTGTGATAGTACATTTTACAGTAAAACCGCTGTAATGTCAATGAAATACAGCAGTATTTCATTGACAAGCGCAAATGACAGCCAGTGATGTCACGTCAATCATGTTTAAGCTGACTTTAATCGTCACAAATTCCGCGACGTAACCCGGATAATACGACAGAAATGTCTACAAGAATACGCGCCAAAGCGTTAAAAAAACTGCTAAAGCCTTACGCTTCAACAGTTTTCCATGGCATGTCCGAAGAAAATCCAAGACACTTTTGCAGAATTTTTTATCGCTAAACTTGTTTTGCCAAGCAATGTTTTTAAATCAATAAATGGAACTTTTCAAAGAGAGGATGCCGAGCTATCTAGCATCCTCTCTTTCTCGTATTTATGAATTTTTAGCAATCCGACGCTTTACTGCACATCGAAATTGTATTGACAATGTGCGCACGTTGTACTATAATGTTAATGAGGTGAAGTTTATGTCAAAGACAGCTAACTTAAACATCAGGATTGATCCCGAAACAAAGGCAGGAGCAGAAGTGCTCTTCAACAGTTTTGGAATAACTATCACAGATGCAGTGAACATCTTTCTGCGCCAATCCTTAATGGTCGGCGGTCTGCCATTTGAGATGAAGCAACCAAGGTACAACGCCGAGACTGAAGCCGCTATCCAAGAAGCACGCGACATCGCTAGTGGAAAAATCAAAGCCAAGAAGTATTCTTCAGCAGGCGAACTGTTTGAGGAGCTTGATAGCGAATGTTAACCCTTATTACGACTACCAAATTCCGCAAAGACTATAAGTTAGCTAAAAAAACGCGGCTGCAACATGGTGCTTTTAGAAGAAGTTATTGACCAGCTCTTGGAAAGAAAACCATTGGCCGTCAAACACCGTGACCATTCCTTAACTGGCGACTATGAAGGTTTTAGAGAATGCCATATTCTACCTGACTGGCTACTGGTCTACAGTTTAAACAACAACGAGCTTTTGCTCACCGCTTCCAGAACTGGCACACATTCTGATTTATTCAGCAAATGAAAAATGGCAGGACATACACCAAAAATGTATGCCCTGCCTCGTTTTATGTTCTAATCCCTAATCCTTACCCCAACATCCATCACACAATCATAATTCCCCTTATACGCATCTTTACACCTCACAACTACCCACCAATCAACGTTGTCATATTCATCACCGGCAAAATCACCGACATAACCACAAATATAACCACCGCCGCCATAACTATTATAGCCAGAGGCTCCATTAGCGCAGCCATGGTCTGCAAGGACGTTTCAGCCTCGTCGTCATAAAAGTCCGCCGTCTGAAGCAGCAGCGTCTCCGCTTGGCCGGACTCCTCTCCAAGTCTTGTCATAGTTATGAGTAAGGAGGGGAACGCATTTTCACACTGTAATGCGTCACTTAAGGCTTCGCCGTTGCTGACTGCCATTACGGCGTGTTCTACGGCTCGTCTTAGGTATCTGTTTTGTACCGCCCGCCCTGAAATCTCCAGTGCAGAGGTCAGGGGAAGCCCTGCATAGGTTAAGGTTGCCAAGGCTCTGGTATATCGTGAGGTGCAAACCTTTAAATACAACTTGCCAAACATAGGCATCCTGATCTTCAATCCGTCAAACTCCACATGTCCCGATTCGGTGCTTATCCACAGTCGAAACGCAATGGCGGCAACAACGATTATACCCAAAATTACATGCCAATTATTAGTCAAAAACGAGCTGACTGCAAGAATAGCAGCCGTTGGAGCAGGCAGCTTCACATTATTGTTTCTGTACACATCCACAAACAGCGGAACAACCACGGCAAGCAGAAACACCGTGATAGCCAGCGTGATTACAAGCAGAACAGACGGATAGACCATTGCGCCCCGCACCTTGTTGTTCAGGCGATTGGTTTTCATAAAGCTTTCGCCCGCCCGTTTAAGACAGACATCCATTGCGCCGGAAGCCTCTCCCGCTTCAAGCATGTTCATAAACATCAGTGGAAGTCTGTGCTGATAGGGTGCAAAGGCATCTGTAAGCTTGCGTCCGTTTCCGATGGCTTCGGTGACATCACTGAGAATTTTTCTAAGAGCTTTGTTCTCCGTCTGCTCAGACATAATATTAAACGCAGTGGCTATAGGCACGCCTGCGGTTAGAATTGTAGAGGTTTGCAGGCAAAATGTCCCCATAACCTTGAGGGATATTTTGGTTTCAAAGGCACGCTCAAGCTCCGTATATGCTTCGCTGACCCTGACAGGGTACAGTCCTCTTGCTCTAAGCATTGCAAATACAGTGTTTTCGTCAGCAGCCTCGCAGTCGCCTTTTATGCGCTTGCCAAGATTATCAACAGCCACATACTTAAATTTTGACATATGTAAGCCCTCTCTCTGCCCAGTAACCACAACAAAATCAAAATTTCTTACCAACAATAATATACCATAAAACCAACGCAGTTACAAGGCAGTAATTATTTTGTCCACCTCCTCATATACATTGTTAAAGACAAAAGTATACTAACGAGGAGATGTTCCAATGAGCATTAACGTTACAACCGCCAGAAGGCTTGCGCGCCGCAAGGTTGAAAAAAAGAAAGGCAGTATTGCAAGTCCGTTGCTTGCAATTATATCTGCCTTGGTTTTGGTAAAAATATTTTCTTCTGTCAATACACCGGAATTTCTCACCGATACATACAGTAAAACCATTAGCAATCAAGGTTTTATTACTAACGTCCTTAAATTTGCAGGGTTTACGCAGTATTCAGCCCCCGTCAACCTTGAGTGGATGGACGTCGTCGCCATGCAGTCCAGTGTGTTTAACGAAGCCTTCAGCGATTGGAAAGCATCGTCACTGGCACCCGAGGGCGGCGACCATAGTGACGACGATGAGCCGATTCTCCCTCCACCATCAGCAACACCTTCTACCACACCCAGCCCTTCTCCATCTCCCATCTGGGCAATCGACCCCATCTCTTCCGCCACGCCAACCGAAAGCCCCGCTCCAACTGCAACACCGTCAGATATTTCCGAATGGATAGGCGGCGTATACACCCCTCCGAAGGCAAACGACCCACAGGCCCAGAAGCTTTTCGAGGTAACCTTGCTAGCCAGCGACCCAAGTTATTATGATATGAACGGTTTAGTCGCCATAAAAAACAAGGTGACAAAACCTATTGATGTCAAAGCAATTATGGCAAACAAGCTCACCTTCGCAAAAACAGACGGACAAAAACCTCAAATACTTATAATTCACACCCACGGCAGTGAAAGCTATATGCCCGACGCCCGTGATTTTTACGTCCCCACTGATATTCAGCGCACCGAGGACACTCGGTTTAATATCATCAGAATCGGCAAAGAAATCGCAAAAGGCTTTACGGCTCTAGGGTTAAATGTAATCCATGATAAAACTATATGTGATTATCCCTCCTACACAGGCTCGTACAGTAAATCCTTCACGATTATTGAAAAACATGTCAAAGAAAACCCTTCAATCCAAGTTGTCATTGACATCCACAGAGATGCAATAGGCACTGACGGCGGCACAATTTATAAAACCGTCAGTAGTACAGATAAGGGCAAGGCTGCGCAAATGATGCTGGTAATGGGCAGTAATATTTCCGGATTAAAGCATGACACATGGAAGAATAATTTGAATATGGCATGTAGAATACAGCAAGCAATTCTTGAGAAATATTCCACATTGATGCGTCCAATTTCTTTGCGTAAAGAACGGTTTAACCAACAGGCGACTGCGGGGTCAATGCTTTTGGAAGTCGGCACAGCAGGCAATTCTTTGCAGGAGGCCATTTTGGCAGGCCAACTTTTTGCTGAAACTGCCGGTCCAGCAATAAAAGAAATGATAATGAAATAAAAGAAGTTAAAAGTTTTGCTTGAGCTTTTTCAAAAGCTCATAGTTTTAAAAGGCAACGCCTTTTATCGAGCTGCGCACAGCTCGAAATCCAACTCTGAGCCGCGCGAACCAAATAATCGTAAGAAAAAACGCAACACAGCGCAGCGGCGTTGCGCACGTCCCTTGGGGATAGTGCCGTGGGTTAGAACGGCGATGCGTGGGTTAGAACGGCGATGCGTGGGTTAGAACGGCGGTGCGCCGAGGACGTCGCACCCTACGAACGGTGGGTTGCTGCGTTTTGGGTACATCGGCGTAGGGGCGAACTTTGTTCGCCCGAGGTTTGCAAAAGCGTTCGGCGGTTTATTTGTAGGGCAAGGGCTCTGCTCTTGCCGCCGTCCACGAGGTTTGCCGCACCTTGGGTTGGTGGTTGTAGGGGCGAACTTTGTTCACCTAGGTTTGTTGCACCTTTGGTGTAATCGCATATCTTCTCTCGTCCCGCTCATGCCGCGGGGGCACTTCCTTTACGAGGGGCGGCAAAGCGATTGGCGGCAGACGTCTGCCGCCATCGTGCAAAGCGCCCTTTTCGTCGCCCACATGCCCATAGAACGTTTGCTGTGCGTGGTGGTTGCTTTCGTCCGATTCAACGTAGAATCGGTATATTTTGTCATCGACATTAAATTTTTTGGTAGGTGTACTCTTGCCGTTGCTTATGGGTTGCTATGTTTGTTGTTTTACCACGCACCCAAATTCCCCTCTGTGGAGGGGTGCCCAACGGGCGGGGTGGTCACCCACCGCACCAACTGAGGTACATAATCTGCCCATTTACTTAGAATTGCTGTGACAGTGTACGGCAAAAAACGGCAAGGGCACTGCTACTTGTATAATAGTATTCCCTATGCTAAAATATACGTGCAGAAGCCGAGGCTTCTCACGTATATTTTTTGAAATTATTTGAGGATACACTAATGAAAACAGTTGTTATAGGTCTTTCTGGCGGAGTGGATTCTGCTGTTTGTGCTGCTTTACTGCAAAAAAGTGGGTATCGGGTTGTGGGCGTGAACTTAGATGCGGGATTTTCGCCGAACGCTGCTAAGGATGCGCAGGCGGTTGCTGATTCTCAGGGTTTTGAGTTGATTATTGTCAACACAGCGGCGCGTATGCAGGAGCTTGTTATTGACCCATTTTACGCCGCCTACTCTTGCGGACAAACCCCAAACCCTTGCATTTCCTGCAACCCCACGGTTAAGTTCCCAAGCCTTTTTGACATTGCCGATAAATATGACGGTCTTGTCGCCACGGGACATTACGCCGTTATTGAAAAGGTTGGCTTGTACAAGGGCGTCAAGGGGCGTGACCAAAGCTACATGATGTACCGTTTGCGGCGCGAGTGGCTCGCCCGACTGATGTTCCCCTTGGGACGCATGCAAAAAACCGAAGTGCGCCGACTTGCCGCAGAGATGGGCATTCCTGTGGCCAACAAGCCAGACAGCATGGATATTTGCTTCCCAGTTGCCCAGCAACCGCTGACATGGGACATCTACCACGAAAACGGCAAGTACTTAGGCAAAGGCGAGGGCGTATACACAATCGGACAACGCCGCGGCTTAGGAATTGCGTCAGACGGCAGAATTTATGTCACGAAAATTGATGCTGCAAAGGGTGAAATTACGCTGGGAAACATAGAAAACGTGCAAAACACCACACTAAACATTCAAAACGTCCATTGGCTCATCGATACCCCAACCAAGCCCCTCGAATGCCACTGTAAAATACGCCACACAGGAACAGAAACCCCCGCACTAGTACACATCGAAGGCGACACCGCCCAAATCGAATTCAAAGCCCCCGTCTTCGCAGGCGCCCCCGGACAAAGTGCCGTTTTCTACCAAACCAACCAAGTCCTAGGCGGCGGCATAATAGTTTAAAGAAACACAACCGCAACAACCGCAAGAGTGCCCCAACAAAACGAAAAACTACACCAAAAAAGCCAGCAACCCACAAACAACCCACCACGTAGCGCGGAGCGGCGGTCGTAGAACACTGCAGCGGTGACGAACGTGACAGCGACAGAGCCTGAATAGCCGCACCCCACCGTTCGTAGGGTGCGACGTCCTCGGCGCACCGCCGTTCCAACCCACGCACCGCCGTTCTAACCCACGCAACGTATCCCCCAAGGGGACGTGCGCAACGCCGCTACGCTGTGTTGCGTTTTTTCTTGCGTTTTTTTGGTTCGCGCGGCTCAGAGTTAGCATTTCGAGCCTTGCGAGGCTCGATTTAAGGCTCTGCCTTAAAGATCCGCAAGCTTTTGAAAAAGCTTTACTAAAACTTTTCTCTTGTTTATTTGCTTGCGGTTATTAATTTTTCGATTCCATTTCTTAGAATGTCCTCTTCTTGCGCACCTAACAGCCCATTAACCAGTTCTCCCGTAACATCATAAACCGGCACAATATTCCCATCAGCCCCAACAAAAAAAGTAACCGGAATCCCCGACCCCGCATAAATCTGACCGGCAGTGCCTTCTGTGTCAAAATAAATCGGGAACGTGTATTTTTCATCTTCAATAAAACTTATGGCATTGTCCTTAGTTTCTCGGTTGCCATCTGTCAAATCCACCATTAAAAACGTAATTTCAGACCCAAACTCCCCATAAAGCTTCTCAAAATGCGGCATTTCAAGCTTACAGGGCGGACACCAACTTGCCCAAAAGTTTATTATCAAAGGCTTACCCGCAAGGTCTGACAGCTTTGTGGTTGTGCCGTCAGGCTTCTCCACCGTAAAATCAGGCGCAGCAATAACCTCTGCAGGACTTGGCGACGCTTCGCCATCAGATACCGACGGAGCCTCCGACCCTGACGGAGTTTGGGATACTGACTGGGACGGCGACGGCGACGCCGCACCTCCAAGTCGCCTGTCAGCAAGCACATTGTAAGCAACAGCCGCACCTGCAACAACCAATACGATTACCCCTGCGAGCACGACAAGCTTAATTTTTTGATTCATTATTCCCTCCAACAGCACTAAAAATTGCGCAACGCCAAATATTCATATTGACAACCAGCCTAAAAGCCGACCTAAAAGCCCCGTCGCCATAAATGTTCCCAAAACAATTAAAAACACCCCAGAAACTACATTAATCACTTTATAATGTCGCTTTATCCACCCAAAAGCTGACGAGAGCTGACGAATAAGCAACGCCGTCAGCAAAAACGGAATACTCAGCCCCAAGGAGTACACAAGCAACAGCGAAACGCCCTCTACAGCCTTGCCACTAGACGCCGCCAACATCAGCGCAGACCCAAGGAACGCCCCCACACATGGCGACCAACCTATTGCAAACACTAGCCCCATAACAAACGCAGACAAAGCGTTCATGCCGTTATGCTTCGCCGTCATGTGCCGTGAGTCGTTTAAAAACGGTATCTTAATCAGCCCCAAATAGTTTACCCCGAACAGCACAACGATTAGCCCGCCCACTAAGTTCACCGTAGAAAGGTGCATGGTGACAAAACGTCCAAATGTCCCCGCCAGCGCACCCAGCGACACAAAAACTGACGTAAATCCGAACACAAAGCAAAACGCCTTGACCATTAGCTTAGACTTATTTTCATCGTCTGCCGCGCCGGATAAATACGTAATATAAATGGGCAGCATCGGCAGCAAACAGGGTGATATAAATGTCATTATACCTTCTAAAAATGTTAAAACATACTGCATTTTAGCTCTGCCTCCGCAGGTTCTGAGCCGAAATTATCATTAATTTGACTCAGTATCATCAACCACCGTGATTTCGCTTTCAATCATACCCATCCAGCAAAAATATGGGATAGTTCCAGTCTCTGTAGGCGTAAATTCAATAATATTATCCCCCACAGCCAGTTCCTTTTCAATACCAAGAGTTGGTATTTGAATGGCATTGTTGCACCCTGTAAGCGTACCCTTCGCCGCCTTAATATTCCAGCGCACAGGCACCCCCTTTTTCACCGTTATAGGTGCATACCCTCTAGCCGTAAGATTAATCTCCACATTTTGCACACCATCCTCAGACACACTTTCCGAAGGAGAAGAAGCAGCAGCAGCCGGAGAAGAAGAAGCAGCCGGAGACCCCTCCGAAGAAGTACACCCTCCCAGCACCAACATCGCCCCCACCGTCAACACCACACCAAGTAACACCAATTTTTTCATGTTTTACATCCATTTCATATTTTTTAGTAAATAATTCCCCAAAATGCAGCCCCACGGCAAGAGCAAGCCCTTGCCCTACAACGTAACGCAACCCTACAGTACACCCTACAAACAATATTTAATGTCGATGACAAAATATACCGATTCTACGTTGAATCGGACGAGAGCAACCACCATGCAAAGCAAACGTTCTATGGGCACTTGAGCGACGAAAAGGGCGCTTTGCTTCCTTTGCCGCCCCGGGAAAAGGAAGTGCCCCCGCGGCATGAGCG
>JAVBKA010000162.1:0-7273 GCA_031546715.1 Oscillospiraceae bacterium
CAATATATCTGTCTGAATGTTTGTATACTCAATTTGTGCGTCACTGTAAAAAAGTTCAAAATCCATCTTAATTGTAGGATTTTCATAATAAAGCCGAATTGAGGGCTGTGCACCCGCCTCTATTTGGTTTACAGGAGGAGATATCTGCCCAAAGGACGTATATTCCTGCGACCAAAATGCACCGCCGCTCCGTCTGTTAAACTCCTCGATGGTTACATATTTTTCTTTCATCCATTTCTGAAACCCGTCGGTACAAACTGGACAGCAGCAGCGTCCTGTACCCTCCTGCGCAGGCTCATTGTCAATTTGAAAGCCCGAAACATTGGGGTTACTGCCGTAATGCTCAGCCATTTTTGCGGTAATAGCGGCTGAATACTCTCGATAGTCTTTGTTTGAGTAACAATAGTGCCGACGCCCGCCAAATGGTCGGCGAACACCTCGCCCGTCCATGTATAGGATATCCGGATGCTTCTCAACAAGCCAAATAGGAGGACATGCCGTGGGCGTGCACACTATTGTCTTAATCCCGAACTCCCCAAGCTCGGCAATAACCCTGTCAAGCCATTCAAAGTGAAAATCCCCCTCTGACGGCTCAAAACGCGACCATGCAAATTCGCCCATGCGAACAGTATTTATTCCTGAAACCTTTAGTAGCTCTAAATCGTGCCGCAGCTCATCCTCTGTCTTATGCTCCGGATAATAAGAAACACCATATTGCATTTGTATCTCCCCTATTCCTTGCCTGTGAAATATATTCTGTCTTGCTGGGCGGCAACAAGCTTGTGAGCTAGCGTCAGTTTAACTATTGTATCAGGCGCATTGAGTAAGCCTTGGGGTAATTGGATATTGATTTCATCACCGCTTTGCGAGTATGTAACGTCAGTGCCGTCAAGGAGTTTGCAGGATTGGATATCAGCATTTTTTAGAGCTATACCTCTGAACGCTCCTCGGTCAAGGATGTGAATATAAACGTTATTATCCCTATATGTCGTTCCAAATACACCGTCCACAGGCTCACAAGGGCCGCCTCTGGTGCTGTAAACGCTCTCGCCATTTTCCTTTAGCCACGCACCCAGCTCTTTCATTCTCGATACAATTTCTGGTGCGAGCTTACCGTTTTTGTCAGGTCCTACATTAAGTAGCCAGTTACCGTCACGGCAAATGACATTGGCTAGCATGACTATTAAATCGTCAAACTCAGAAACTGGGTCGTTCGGCATCCAACCCCATGAACTTCCTGAGCAGACACACATATTTTTTTCCCATGGCACAGGCAAAATTCCGCCTGTTATTGGATGTGAGCCTTCGTCGCAGTAGAAGTCGCCCTCCCAGCCTGAACGAGGATTGATAAGCATTTTTGGATTAGGCTCACGAGCAATTTTGTTGAGCTTTACAGGCTCCCAAAACCATGCACTGGATGTGTCGCTCCCTTTGTGGGCAAGCCAGCCGCCGTCGTACCAAAGTATGTCAATTGTACCGTACTCATGAGTTAGCTCACGGACTTGGTCGTAACACTGCTTCTTCATAAGCTCGGCGTTTTCCTTTAGTCCTGCGGGGTCAAAGTACCCTGGAAAACGCCCGTCCATCGGGGAGTAGTATAACCCAACCCGTAAACCGTCAGCATGGCACGCCTCTACGTACTCCTTAACAAAGTCGCGTTTTGACGAGGTTTGATTACTTGTGAAGCCTTCATGCGCTCCCTTGCTGTTCCAAAGGGAAAAACCGTCATGATGCTTTGCCACCAGTACCATATACTTTGCGCCAAAATCTTTGGCAAGCCCTGTAAGCTCGCTCATTTCAAAGTTTTCAGGCGCAAATTCATCTGCCAGAGCCTTATATTCATCCCAAGGAATTTGCTCATTATGCCGCACCCATTCGCCCCGCCCAAGAATGGAGTATAACCCCCAGTGGACAAACATTCCGACCTTGGCGTCACGCCACCACTGCAAATCCTCAGGCGCAAGATTTAGCTCTTCGCATTTTACCCCGCCAAGGCTTTTAAGGTTTATGCTTGACTTAAGCATAGATTTCAGCTCTGCGCCAGTCATTTCACGAGGTGCATTAGAAGCCATAAAAACTCTCCTTAAATTTAACCTTCATACATCCAGTCAAGGGTATCATAACCCTCGCCCGCTAGACCAGCGTCTCGAACTGCAATCTCTCTGTCCTCAATAACACCTGCTACGATAAAGCCACCATTACCAAGGGAAATTCTGTGTACTCCCTTTTGAAAGCGCAGAGCATGTATATTCACACCGGGGCAGCCGCTGTTCCGAATGGCATTTTTTAAAACAGCCTCCAGACCCCCTTGCTCATCAGCATGAGTGTTGGTCTCAAGCTCTGGCGGCTGTAGCCACTCAAGCCCTCTGGCGTTAATGTAGCCTATCAATAGCCGACTGTTTTGCTTAAAATCAAGAGTTAGCTCCGCAGCCCCGCCGATAGCTTTCCCTAGTCCTACGCGCAGTCCGCTTAATCCTTGCAGCTCAGGTGCAATATCCTTAATCTGGTAATGACAGTCTGTAAATATACGCTGACCCGCCTCTAGTGTGTACGCCTCGCACTCCCCCTCAACCACGTCAAAGGGCACTTGCACAAAGGCTTCAACAGATTCAACAGACACACCGCTCTCAGGAACAATTCCCGCCTTTAGCTTTTCTGTATTCTTCTTAAAACAATCAAATTCCTTCTCATATTCTGGCAGACAATCCGATGGCAGACCGTACTTGCTACCGTCTGAAAACGGTATTTTCCGCTGAGGTGTCAGCATACTGCAAAAATACAGATACGAGCTGTCTCCTAGCTCCGAAAGTCTGCGAAACGCTTCAATACTTTCCTGCCAAGGCGCAATAGCGCGTTCTAGCAAAGTCGTATCACCTAAGCAGTCTTTAGACATGGTAAACCTGTATTCTAAAATCAGCAGAGCCGCCTCAAGCTTCTTGCAAAGGCTCAAACTAAGCAGGTAGATAGCGTCAATATCCGTTTTAATGCGTCCAAGCTCTTTGCTCACGGCTTCACATGTCTCTAGTGCTTTTGCGCAAAAATCTTTAGCGCGGCTTGCGAAATACATAACCTCCTGTATCATCTCAACAGGCGTTTCACCCACATGCTTCTGCCTCGCAAGCTCTTTTTTCACATATGGCTCAGCTTGCTCCCCTTGGTTTGCAACAGAATTCCAAAGTTCCGCGTTGGGACGATAACGCATGACATTTGTCAGTTGGCTCATGCTCATGCCAAGGCTCAAGGTCTGGCGGTTGCCCTCGGTTATTCCGATACGCCCCAGAAGTCTTGGCGCGCATTGCCCCGCACATTCAAGTGCTTCCAGTAAGCTACTCGCCGACTTTTCGGCGACGCCGTAAATTTCAGCAAACCGATGCGTCCAGTACAGCCTTTCGTCCTCTTCGTTTCTGTCGGGCTGCCATGCGTAACGGTGCCACGCTTCAAACCACACGGTGTCACGTTCGTGCTGTAATAGTCGAGGCTCTGTTTTGTCGGGGGTGAATGGCCAATCCCAGTAAAACAGTGGGTAGAGATGTAGCGCATTCCCGCCAAGCCTTGACCGTGAGGCACGGACGCATTTTTGAATATACAACGGCGCGGAAAAACGGAAAGGCTCAAGGTCTGCCAATATGTGCACATTAATAATATGCGCCCGCCCTAGCTTACTAAGCTCTAGGTGCTTTTTCTGCCAGCTTCCCCGCGGGCGGCATGTGGTCAGCCCTTCGCCGTTGTACTTCCACATGGTAAAAAGGTTTGCATACAAAGGCAATGCCTTCGCCATAACATCCACAGGGTCGCAGTCATGTCCGCGGAGAATCAGCGGCGGCTGTTCGGCGATTCCTGCTTGCGCAAGCCCTTCAAGGACAGCGGGGACTATAGTTTCAACAAACCAAAGTGTCTTTTGAGCGTTGCCTCGCAACGCCTCGCCGAGGCAAACCATTAGCCCGAGATTTGGGTATGATTTGATAAATTCTACAATTGATTTAAACGTGTAATCCGCAACCAAGGGCGTGATAGATGACTGTAACTGCGGTAGTCCGTAATGCTGCGCAAAGGGAAGGGGGATGTGAATATTATAGAACTTCAGCACAACCCAAATGCCGCGTTTATCACATTCTTCGGTTAGCCACGCAAACACTTCTTTGTTTAGCTGAAACTCATCCTCCGTTACCTCCAGTGCAAATGGGTAGTCGGGCACTTTAACCAATGAAGAAAAGGGGTGTCCGCTCCATATGTATAGTACGTTGCAACGGTCGTTCAAGAGCTTGGTAAGAAACGCCAGCCAGTGCGCACGGTCGTAAAACCACGGAAAACGTGCAGGGGTAATCGGGTACTCATAAGTCAAGCGAGGCGGCTCAATTTTCGTTTTTTGCAAGCCTATTGCAGGCCCGCGGAGTAAAAACTCTGGCTTATCGCTAACAGCTATCTCACGAGGAAACTCCCCATTTTTCCGTATTTTTTCAGCAAGAGTAAGACAGCCGTAAAGCGCGCCTGTGGGCGAACCTCCGCAAACCGCCGTCAAATATGCGGCGCAGGTCTCTATTCCGAAGCCTTCGCCAGTAGGCTCGTCTGCATGAAAAAGCAGTAAATCCCGTTCCCTAAGCCATGCAGTAAACTCATCGCCGCATACTCCGATGTACAGCTTATAGCCGCATGTATCGCGATAATCTTCAAAATTTTCAGGCAAAGCGGATATACCAGCAGTGTAGCCTGCATCTTTTAAAGTTTCTTCCAATAGCGAAATACCGAATTTAACACGCTTATGAGCGTCCTTTTGAACAAATATAGTTACATTTTTCATCTTACGTAACTACCTTTAACATCAGCCCAATGGCGTTCGGCATGTTCAAGAAGCATCTGTGCTTCGCCGCTTTTCATAGGTGAAAAGTACAAAAACAGTGCATTAGAACCATAACGTGCGACTAAATTGTCCACACGCTTAATCTGCTCACTCATATCGCCGCCGTATACCTTGACCCATAGACCCTTGTTGGCTGTACGAGCCTTGTCGTATATCGGATACCACTGTTCATGGGCTCCGTCAGGCGCATAGTCTCCGCTAGTCCACTGTAATGCGTCTATTTCATCAATTTCCATCAATGCGTCCATATGCTTAATAGCGTCAGGTCCGTCAAGATGATACAGGACATTGTCAAGCCGCCTGCCTTGTTCACGTAAGCTTTCCTGCACAAAATCCCTAAAAAGCTCAGGGGATAACATTGCTGAAAAGTCGCACTGCAATTTTGCAGTTCTGCCCGCTCCCCAGATTTGGAAAACAGTGTAGCAAGAACCGCCGTCACTGTCTTTGGCTATCTCGTAAAATCTGTCGTAGTATTCAAAGTATAACTTTGTAACCTCGTTAACTCGCTTGAGCATTTCCTCAGGCTCGTCACAAAGGTCGTAAATCGTATTTTGCGCTCCCCGCATTGACGCTAGAATGTCTAGGTTTTCAATAATATCTGGTATGGCAATAGAAAAGTCATTTCCTGCAAGCTTTTTAGCTTCACGAAAAACTTCCATATGTTTCTTAAACCACTTTGCTTCTGAATCAAAGCGCAGGGGCGGATATGCCGTCCAGTCCTCAACGCATTCCTCAAACCAAACAGTGTTGGGTTGCAGCACCGCTTCACAGCCTAAGTAAGCCGCCATTGAGCCTGGACCTAGGTCAACGCTCATGTTTGGAAAGCTCTCTGCCAAAAACTCATGGGTTTCACAGTAGTACCGATAACGCTCCACCATGCGTGACGGCGTTAAGTATTTGTCCTCCATATTAATAGAACGAAGTGCCGCAGCCCTTTCAGGGTCAAGCTTGTCGGTACGCTCAGAAACTACATGCATCAGCGGACGTCCCTTATTCTCCCTTTTCCAGTAAGACCGCCACTTGTTGCTTGCCTCGACCCAATTATCCTTGTAACGCATACACAAAAACCCCTTACCTTTCTGCAAGGGCAGATAGCACACAATCTTGTGCTAACTAACCCTAATTACCGCCATTATAACAAGGCTGTAATTCACATACAATCAGGCGGAAGGGGTTTCTTTCAATATGTACTATTTTTTTAAGTAAGTTCAAAGAGCAGGAGTTATTGTACAAGCTCCTCCATCGCATAACAGGAAGGAGCAGACGCCATTTACAGTCTTAACAAGGCTTTTGCCGCCGCCACACTCCAAATATAAATCACTATCAGATTTAACTAAGCACCGCTTACCCGCCAAGCCGCATATCTCCGCTCGGCTCAAGCTGCCATCTTTCCACGCAATGCTCACCGTGTACCCACCGCGGGCGCGTAAACCCCGCACTTCGCCGTTTGCCCAATTGCGTGGTAGCGCGGGTAAGAAATGTAGTGCCCCATCGTCGCTGTGACTTTGCAGCAGAATTTCAGCAAAGCCCGCAGAAAAGCCGAAGTTACCGTCAATTTGAAAGGGCGGATGTGCGTCAAACAGGTTTGGATACACTGATTTTACAAACAATGTGCGCACAAAGTCATATGCCTTCTCACTGTCGTACAAACGAGCATATAAATTTATCAACCATGCCAAGCTCCACCCAGTATGTCCGCTGCCGTTTTCCAGTCTGCGTTTTAGCGTAACTCTTATGGCGTCCAGCAGTTTGTCGTCACGTCCTAGCTGGAGCTGAGAACTGGGATATAGTCCGTACAAGTGGCTGAAATGTCTATGCCCTGGTTCGGATTCGTCAAAATCATAAAACCATTCCATAAGCTGACCGTGCTTTCCAATCTTTAGTGGCGGAAGCTGTTTCAGTGCGCTTTCAATCTCAGAAAGTGAGATTCCAAGGATTTCTCCTGCTTTCATCACGTTTTCAAAGGTTTCTCGAATAATGGCAATGTCCATAGTAGACGCCATAGCAACGCTGGATTGCTCACCGTTGGGAGCTACAAAAACATTCTCCGGCGATACCGATGGCATGGTCACCAGATATCCATTTTCGGGCACGAGCCAACCTTGAAAGAATTGTGCCGCCACCCGCATTATTGGAAATGCACGCTTGCGCAAAAACTCTGTATCACCTGAAAACAGGTAGCTTTCCCATAAATGACGGCTGAGCCAGCCTCCCGCCATTGGCCAAAAGCTATGGGTGGCATTGCCTGACGCCGGAGAGGTTTTGCGCCAAATGTCTACATTGTGGCATACGGTAAAGCCGTCGCTGCAAAAGTAGTTCTTCGCTGTCTGCGCGCCAGTCTGTGCCATGTCTTCAATTGCGTCAAATAAAGGCTCGGCGTACTCAGCCAGATTTGCGGTTTCAGCGTGCCAGTAG
>JAVBKA010000183.1:0-5406 GCA_031546715.1 Oscillospiraceae bacterium
ACTAGCTTTACCGCAAAGTTGACCGAAGAGGTTAAGCAGGAGCTTTCTAAGCTCGGTGCTGTCCAATTTGAAGAAATACGCTTGATAGATATTAAGCTTCCGTACTGTGTTGGTTGCTACAATTGCATTTATGACGGCGAGAATAAATGCCCGCACTACGGTCAGGTTCAGCCTATAATACAAAAAATCAAGGACGCTGACTGCCTAATTCTTACAAGTCCTGTGTATTCACTTCAAGTTTCCGGCTTGATTAAGGTTTTCTTTGACCTAGCTGCCTATAATTATCACCGCCCCGCGTTTTTTGGTAAAAAAGCAATAGTTATCAGCTCTACGGCAGGAGGCGGCGCAAAAACCGCATGTAAGTTCATGCGGGATACTCTCATGCATTGGGGCTTTGACGCTGTATATACCATGCCAGTGGCTCGCATGGGCGCGATAAATGCTTCTGATAAGCATAAAGCATTGTGCAAAACCGCCGCGCAAAAGCTTTACAGGGATGTTTCTAAGAAAAAAATGTATTCCCCAAACTTAAAATACGTTTTTTATTATCAGCTCTGGCGGGCGATGGCTCGGCGTTCACCCGGCGCAGACATGACATACTGGCAAACTACAGGGCTTGCAAACTGTGATTATTCCCCAACTGTGAAAATTGGTGCGGGTAAACGACTGTTTGCCAAGGGGTTCTATGGAATGCTCCGCAGTACCATGAAGAAAAACCAATGAAAATAGCAGAGGTTTTTAATCGGTTTGCGCCCTTTGAGAGCATTTTTCAGTGCCCTCTTTGTTGCTTTGCCATGAGCTTTCAAAATGAAAACAGCTTGGTTTGCAGTAATCGTCACTGCTTTGACCTGTCTAAGCATGGGTATATCAACTTTTTGCCCGCCAAAGGTGGAGAAAATTATCCGCTGGAGCTTTTTGAAGCCCGTAGACGTATTTTTAGCGAGGGCTTTTATACGCCAATTTCTGATATAATTAATAAGCTAATCGGCGAATATTCCTCTGCGGACAAACCCTGTATCCTAGACGCTGGCTGCGGTGAGGGTTATTTTGCTTCTAAGCTGAAGGGGGATATTTTTCCTCTGGATATATCAAAGGACGCTGTTGTGCTGGCGGCCAAGAGCGGTTTCTCTGCCCAGTGGATGGTCGGCGACTTATCGAGGCTGCCAGTTTCGTCAGGGGTTATGGATATTGTTGTAAATATTTTTTCCCCTGCAAATTACCAAGAGTTTAACAGAGTGCTGAAAAGTGACGGAATTATACTCAAAGTAATACCGTCTCAGCAGTACCTTATTGAGTTGCGGGAACGGTCGAAGCATCAGCTAAGCAACAAGGAGTACTCAAATATTCAAGTCCTAGAGCACTTCAAGGAGTGCATGGACTTTGTTGAAACACAGCACTTGAGCTACACACTGCCTGTTACCGCTGCTCAGGCAGAAAGCTTTGCCAGAATGACACCCATGCTGCAAGGCGTTGATATTTCAAAGCTCAGCTTTGAGGGTATTGACAGTATAACCATCGCGGTGGAGGTTTTGGTGGGCAAGAGGAGGCTATAACTGTTTCGTTTTGCTGTTTCGCGCTAGGAATTATTATACACTTTTTTAGCCTTGTGATAACTAGAGCCGCCCTAATGTCAAATTCTTCGTTAGAATTTGCAAAATAAACGTTTATTTGTGCATATATACGAAAATAACTCTTGACATTATGTTTACAATATTTTAGAATGGAAAAGATGGTAAATAGGAAACTTATCATACAAAACTCAGGCGTTTATATAAATCGTTGCGAAACATTCTCATGGGCTTTATTGAGGCTTTTAGCCTTTTCATGATATATGTTGCCATAACTATGCTCTTAAGACTATTGTTACGACTGCGGTCGGTTGACTATTTTTTTCAAGAAATAGAATGCGCCTAAAACGGTTTATGCCTAGAAACGGGAGGTGCATTGCTAATATGGAATTTCTCATCCCTATCGCAGTTTTTTTAATCACTGCTCCGGTATGTTTTTACGTTGGTATCAGATTTCGCAAAAACGTAGCAGAGCGTGAAATTTCCAGTGCTGAAGAAGAAGCTAAAAGAATAATTAATGAAGCAATAAAAGGCGCAGAAACCAAGAAAAAAGAAGCTTTGCTTGAGGCTAAGGAAGAAATCCACAAAAACCGTCTTGAGTCCGAGCGGGAAATTAAAGAACGCCGTGCGGAACTGCAAAAGCAGGAACGCCGTTTGCAGCAAAAAGAAGAAACCTTAGATAAAAAGTCGGAAAACTACGAGAAAAAAGAAGAATCCCTTGCGCATAAGCTCAAAGATGCTGATGCAGTATTTGAAGAGGCTACTTTACTTAAGCGCACACAATTAGAAGTGCTTGAACGAATCTCCGGCTATTCCCAAGAGGAAGCCAAGCTCTACATTATTAAAAATGTTGAGAGCGAAGTTACTCACGAAATGGCGATTAAGATTAAAGATTTAGAAGCCAGATATAAAGAAGAAGCTGATAACAAAGCGCGTGAAATCGTTTCTATTGCCATCCAAAAGGTCGCGTCAGACCATGTTTCAGAAGCAACCGTCAGCGTTGTGCCACTTCCAAACGATGAGATGAAGGGGCGCATAATCGGTCGTGAAGGAAGAAATATCCGTACACTTGAAACCCTGACCGGCGTTGACCTTATTATTGACGACACTCCGGAAGCTATTACACTCTCTAGCTTTGACCCTGTCAGACGAGAGGTTGCAAGGCTTTCTCTTGAAAAGCTTATTCTTGACGGTCGTATTCATCCTACCCGTATTGAAGAAATGGTTGAGAAGTCTAAAAAAGAAGTCGAAGCCATTATTAAATCCGAAGGCGAACGCGCCACCTTTGAAACCGGTGTACACGGGATCCATCCTGAGCTTGTTAAGATTCTAGGAAGAATGCGCTATCGTACAAGCTATGGACAAAATGTACTGCGCCATTCTATCGAGGTAGCTCTTTTAGCAGGTGTTATGGCGTCAGAACTTGGCGTTGACCCGTTACAGGCGAAGCGCGCAGGACTGCTCCATGACTTAGGTAAGGCAATTGACCATGAGGTCGAAGGCTCACACGTTCAAATCGGCGTAGAGCTTGCTAGAAAGTATAAGGAAAACGAGCAAATTGTCCACGCAATCGAAGCTCACCATGGCGACGTTGAGTGTAAGACTGTTATCGCATGCTTAGTTCAAGCGGCTGACGCAATCAGCGCAGCACGTCCAGGCGCAAGACGAGAAAACCTCGAAAACTACATCAAACGTCTGCAAAGACTTGAAGAACTTGCAAATGCGTTTGACGGCGTTGACAAAAGCTTTGCAATTCAAGCAGGTCGCGAGATTAGAATTATGGTCAAACCTGAAATTGTTGACGATGATAAGATGGTTCTTCTTGCCCATGACCTCACAAAGAAAATCGAAGCCGAGCTTGATTATCCTGGTCAGATTAAGGTTCACCTTATTCGTGAAACTAGACATATAGATTACGCAAAATAGGGGTTTCGCAGAAAACATCGCTTTTGTGAAGGCATCGGACAGTTTGTCCGATGCCTTTGGGTTTTTGTGGGGGTAGTTGGATTTGAGTGTAATGCGATACGTTTTCGACAAGAACCTACAATTTAATTGATTAAAACTAAATTGTGCTTGACTTAATTTTACGCCTGTGTTACAATACATACAACTTATACATTTACGCTGTGTATACAGCAGAAAAAGTACTAAAGACCGAGGTGAGATATGGACCCATTATTACTGCGCAACCAGCTTTGCTTTCCCTTGTACGCCGCCGCCAGAGTGGTTGTAAACCAATATACACCCTTGCTTGAAAAGCTCGATATCACATATACGCAATACGTAACCATGATGGTTCTGTGGGAAAAAAAGCAGATTAGCGTCAAAGACCTTGGACGTGAACTGTTTTTGGATTCAGGTACATTGACGCCGCTACTTAAAAAATTGGAAAAACAAGGGTTTGTAACCCGTAGCAGGTCGGCAGAGGACGAACGTCTGCTAATTGTTTCCTTAACTGATAAGGGTGAAGCGTTGAGGGAAGAGGCGGTTGAAGTGCCGCAGCAAATGAAAGAGTGCTTACAGCTCAGCGATGAGGAAACTTCAACTCTATACAAGTTGTTATACAGCCTATTAAAGCAGATGAGAGATGAGTAAATGGAGAATTTAGAGCAGTATTTAACTGACGGCATGGAAGTCCTAGTGAAGGACGCCATGCGAGCAACCTTAAAAAAACCCAAGCAAGCAGCGTTTTTTCTAAAATACGGTATGGCGATTAAAAAGTCCGAAAAAAGCAGACATCATCACGAGAAAAACGGTGAGCATATACCCACATTTCTTATCGCAAGCATTACAGGAGAATGTAATCTTAACTGCACAGGCTGTTATGACCGTGCCAACCAAGAGTGCGGCAAGCAAACTGAAATGACTGAGGCAGAGTGGAAAAATGTATTCTCTCAGGCGGAGGACATAGGCGTTTCCGTAATTTTGCTGGCAGGCGGCGAACCGCTGATGCGTAGGGATGTTATCGAAGCCGCAGGTAAGCACCCGAATCTTCTGTTTCCTGTTTTCACAAACGGAACTATGCTGAATGACAGCTATATCTCGTTTTTCAACGAGCACCGAAACATCGTTCCAATTATCAGCGTCGAAGGCGGAGAAGCCCAGACTGACGCAAGACGTGGCAAGGGGATATATGCTAAGACGATGGCAGCTATTGATAAGTTGAACAGTCAGGGGCTTATGTATGGCACATCAATAACCGTCACGAAGGAAAACCTTTCCACTGTTACTGACGAGACGTATATCGCCGATATCCAATCGAGAAACTGTAAAATAGTAATCTACGTGGAATATGTCCCCATTGACAGGCAGGAGATTGCCCTTGACGATGACCAGCGCGACTTTTTAGCGGCAAGAGTTCAGGACATTCGCAGTAAAAACGATATGATAATCGTTTCATTTCCGGGGGACGAAAAAGAGTCCGGCGGTTGCCTAGCGGCAGGACGGGGATTCTTCCATATAAATTCAGCAGGCGGAGCAGAGCCGTGCCCATTTTCGCCATATTCAGATACCAACCTGAAAACCTCAACACTGCTGGAAGCACTGAAATCCCCGCTCTTCATGCGATTAAAATCCAGTGACCTGTTAATGGCTGAACATAAAGGCGGCTGTACACTTTTTGACAAAAGAGACATCGTTTTATCGTTTACAAAATAAATAAATTAAAGGAAGTATTACAATGAGTATTTATGATTTTAAAGTAAAAGACGGCAAAGGCGCAGAAGTTTCTCTTTCTGATTACAAAGGCAAAGTTGTGTTAATTGTCAATACAGCAACAAAATGCGGGCTAACACCTCAGTATGAGGCAATGGAAGCACTTTACAAGAAATATCACGAC
>JAVBKA010000032.1:0-7928 GCA_031546715.1 Oscillospiraceae bacterium
AAGTTCCAGTGGCAGAACAACGACAAGCATGTCGAGGCTTTTATTCACCACGCCTACGCCAAATGCGGAGAATAATTCCCAAGGGTATACAAAAATAGCCTCCGATGTCCTTGTATCGAAGGATGATTTGTACATTCAGCAGGGGGACAGTGTTACGCTGTCAATGGCAAGGGCGGGCGGAAAAATACATTTTACCCTTGACGGAACTGAGCCTAAGGTTACATCAACTGTATATACCGCACCCATAGCGTTAAACGCAAATACTACACTTCGAGCAAGAGTTTTTGAAGAGGGCAGTCTCCCAGGCGTCATTATTCAGCGCACGTATCTTTTGAGAACGCCGCATACGCTGCCTGTTGTCGCACTGGTGACCGACCCAGCGAATTTGTTTGACTACAACACAGGTCTTTTTGCGGATGGGCCAGGTTGGACGCCGACATTTCCCCATCAGGGAGCTAACTTCTGGGAAGAATGGGAAATGCCTACTCAGTTTACGTTTTATACAAAGGACGGCAAGCTAGAGCTAGATGCGCCATCAGGACTTAAGATGTTTGGTCAGTTTTCCCGCGCTCAGCCGCAAAAAAGCGTTGCCATCCAATTTCGAGACAAGTACGGTACCAGCGAGGTTTTTTATCCGTTCTTTAAAAATAATCCTGTTTCCAAGTATGAATCCTTAGTCTTGCGAACCTCTGGTCAAGACTGGAACATGTCTAAGTTGCGAGATGCCTTCATAACCCAGAGCGTCAAAGGCATGTGCAATGTGGATTATATGGACTCAACTCCTATTATTGTGTACATTAATGGACAGTACTGGGGGCTATACAATCTACGCGAAAAAATCAACGAGGCATACTTTGAAGAGCATCACGGCATACCCTCAAACGATATTGACATTATTAAGGCTAATACCAACGTTAGAGCTGGTACAATTGATGATTACATGGAGCTTCGTGAGTGGCTTGAAAGTCATAACACAAACAATGAAGAGGGCTACAAGTACCTCGATGAGCATATTGACATAGAAAATTGGATGGATTACTGGATTATCGAATCCTACTACGGCAATACCGACACAGGAAATATTAAGTTTTACAAACAAGAGGGCGAAGGGTACAAGTGGCGTTGGATTCTGTTTGATATGGACTGGGCACTTACAATGTCAACCTATAAAACCTACAATTTTGTTGAGGAATTTTTAGATCCTGCGGGTCACGGCGTTGGAAACAACTTCTCGACGCTGATTTCCAGAAAAATGATTGAAAATGATACAATAAAGCAATTGTTTTTAGAGCGGTACGCCTACCATCTTAAAAATACCTTTAATCCTGACAGACTGCTGACAATTCTTGATAAAATGGCTGACGAAATCAGACCAGAAATTGCAGAGCAATGCGAGCGTTGGGGCGGACCTTCAAGCGTTTCCAGATGGGAAGGCCACGTTGAAAACACACGGAAAATCATTAGAGAAAAGGGAGATTTAACTAAAGAATCGCTTAGAACATACTTTAAGCTGAGCGCAGAGCAGATGAGTAAACTTTTTGGATAAATTCGAAACAGCAAAATGACATCGCCAATTCGGCGGTGTCATTTTGCTGTTATTCAGACTTTATGCTATTCTCGGATAAAAATCGAGGCAAGATTTTCGAGGCTTTAAGGTTTCCTCAAGGCGGAGGATTGCGCCATGCTTGACGCATGGCGATTGACGACAACGCAGTAGGAAGCCTTAAAAACAGAAAAGATGTCCAGTTTTTTATTTGAGATTAGTATTATACAGACTTATGCAGCTTTCGATGAATGGCAAGTACCAGCGGTAATGCGAGGAAAATCACTAGAGCAATGACCTGCGAGGTTGAAAGTATACCTAAGTGCCCCCTTGAAATGTCTCCGCGGAAAAACTCAATAATAAAACGGGCTAACGCGTATAACATGACGTATGTAACTATTGCCAAACCAGTTTTTTTACTTCTGAACAAAACCAAAAAAGTCACTGCGGAAATGCAAACAAGTACAACTGCCTCAATCAAGGGGACTGCTAAAAGCGGAACGCCCGATGGTGCGGCAAGGGATATACTAGGGTAAACAACGGCAAATGGGTGGTCTGCGTGTACGCTCACGCCGTAGCAGCAACCTCCAAAATAGCAGCCAACACGTCCGAGGGCATGTCCGAGTGGTACAGCGGGGGCTAATGTGTCCAGTGATTTAAGCAATGGGATTTTAAATCCCCGGCAGAACCAAAAAATAGCAATTGCTCCGCCTAAAAATGCGCCATAAAATACTATTTCGCCAAAGATAAAATTAAGCAAGTCCTCAGCAGGTATACGTTTAAGTTTTTCCCAGTTAATCAGCACGTAGGGTAGCTTTGTTATTGGGCGCAAAACGTATGCCCCTGTAATTCCGCCCGCAATTCCAATTAGGCATATAAGAACAGCGTCATCCATTGAGAAGTTTGTTTTTTTTGCTATCAAATATGCGGTCAATGTAGCAACAGCGCAGGCAATAACAATCATGATGCCATAATTGCCAACTGTTTTCCCGAGAATAACAAAATAAGGGTACATATAGCCTCCTAATGTAACAAATAGAGTCTATTAAACTCTGCCGCAAGCGTTGGCGGCTAAAGTTTAATAGACTCATAGAGAGTATAATGAAGATTAATAAGAGAGGCTTGCTGCAAAAAGACCTGCGCAAAGGAAAATCAGAATTACAGACCATGCTAATGCAATAATTGAAGTTACAATTCCCGCAGTTGCCATGCCAAAGGGTGCGCCGACTGATTGCAGTTTTTTCTTACTGATAATGCCAAGAATTAAACCTACAATAGCAATGGCTAAGCCGCCATAGGGAACTACTAACGAAACAATTCCCAAAACCATGGATGCAATGGATTGACCTTTTCCCGGAGGTGGCTGGACGGGACCTTGGGGCATGTTTGGTTGTTGATAACTCATTTACATTCCTCCTTAACAATCTGTTCATATTTTACATGATGTAACAATAATTGTCAATGAGTATTTAATAAAATATTTAATATTTTATTATAGTATCATATGAAAAAAGTGACTATAATTTTACAACTATCGGTGCTTTTCTGAAATAACCCAAAAGGAAGAAAATCATTGCCGCCGATACCAAGGTACTAACAACTATAACCGACAGAACACTAATGTCCGTACTGCCTAAAAGTAGCTCTAAAATGAAGCTGGAAGCGTTATAAACTATGTGCGCAATACAAGGAATAATTAAATTGCCTGTTTTTATATATATCCAGCCAAGGAACAAGCCCAGCAAAGCGGCGTATAGCCCTTGGACAAGGTTTCCGTGAATTGCACCGAAAAGAACGGAAGAAACTATCAACGCGAAGACATTACCAAACCTCATTCGCAAACGAGACAGGCAAAGACCTCGGAAAATAAGCTCCTCAACAATTGGTCCGACAAAAACTACAGTCGCCACAACAATCCACTTATTGGCATCCATAATTGAACTCATAAGCTCGGAATACTCGTTAAGGGTGGTTTCGGGAATTAGGGAAACCACTCCGGTGGTTAATGCATTGAGCGCGATTGAGGCTACGGAGATAAATATAACATTGTGAAATCCAGTTTTAGCAAGACTGTAGGGCGCAGCGCGTCTTTTTTTATCTATAATATATATAGGAATCAAAACTGCCGACGCTATCAAGGCAGAGGCTAACGTGGAAATCATTACCATGTTTCCAAAGTCGTTACCAAGTATATTTGAGATACCTCCGCCGTTGGTAGCAGAAAACACATCCATTGGGTCAACCGTCGAATTAGTAAAGGTTTTAGAAATATTCCTAAACATAAATGGAGTAACGACAACGAAGCTTGCAAGAAGTTGAAGAAATAAGTAGAACAATGCGGGCCAGAGCGCAAGCCAGATTATTTTTGCGGAGCTTGCACGATTTTTGTCGTACTCCTCAAAGACTATCTGCGGCTGAACAGGGGATTGTTGAATATTAGTATCATTATTGTCCACAGGATAACCTCCTTCGTGCCTTTTACTGTTGGTAAAACTATTTTTGGATTCTGTAAAAAATCCGTACTACGGCTTTTGGAAGGAATACCTTGGGTATTCCTTCCACTTATCGTCGAACCTGAAGATTTTCCAGAGAAAATCTTCAAGGGTTTTTACAAGTATACCCTATTTATATCACAATTGTGCGATTAAGGCAACTTAATTTTCTCAGTCAGTTTATCTGCAACAGCGTATACAGACTCAAAATTCACATGGGGGTTATACAGCTTTTCCAGTTCATCGTGTGCCTTTTTTGCATCCTCTAAATTTTGGAAGGCTTCTTCCATTAGCGCGCGCTCCATTTTTCGTAAGAAACGCAGTCTTCCACGCTGTGTATCAAGCCATTCGTTGCCGACATAGATGTCAAGGCGAACGCGGCGGTACGGCGTCAGAGGGCATACACAGCCTGGTCGAGAGGTTACAAATGCTAGTGATAGCTCGGGAATTAAGATGTGCTCTATTCTTCCCTCTGGGTCAATGGGGGAGTAGCAAGCAAGCATGTCAAGGTTATTTTGTAGGCAGGCGAGATAAATTGCGGACATAAAGGCGGGGGAAAAGAAGAAGCTGTCCTCTATGACGTAAACCTTTTCGCATAGCTCAGTCACAGTACCCCAAAGGCACAATTCACCGTCAAATGTGTGGGAGGAGAGAAAGCATTTTTGTATGAGTTGCTTTCGCTCTTTGTTTTCAGGCTTGGTAAGCTCACGGCGTATTATGCCCTTAACGCGCTTACTTACGCCTTGCAAGCCGTCAGTTTCAAGGGCGAGGGAGGAAATTTCCTCTTGAACGGAGCGCGCTGCTGAAAGACATTTATACGCTCGTAAGTATGCGGATTTTCCTATTCCAGTACAGACCTTGATTTCGTCAAGCTTTGCAATTAAATGAGTGCTGTCAACAAACTCGCCAAGGTGCAGGTATTCGCCAACTGCATTGTGGTAGAGGGGTTCCATGACGTGAGGTGCAGTTGCGTCCACTATGGCGGTGTTATAATTCTTAAATACTACACCGTCAAGGGACTTTGGGTCAGACGAACAGCGAACATATTGCATCTCGCCGTCTAAGCCCTTGGCGACCCTCCGCATAAACGAAGATTTTCCTGAGCCGGGGCTGCTCTTTATATAATATTGCTTATGTATGTCATGGGAGTCTAAGAATTCTCGGTAATACGAATAAAAACCGCTGTGGCTTGTTGAGCCTAAAAAATAGTCCACAGACAATGAAAACACACCCTTTCCTCACTATAATATGCTCCTGTGCGAGGTAGGGTGTGAATGTTTTTGTATTAATCAAGAGTTGTTCGTTCGCATATTTCGATGATTTTGTGTTCTAAACGTTTCAAATCCTCAAACGCAGCAGGTCTTTTTGTCACGTCTCGTAAAAGAAAGGAGGGATGATAGATTCCCATAAGCCAAAAGCCGTTTTTTTCGTGCCACTTCCCGTGGTCAGCCGTTATCTTGAAATTTTCGTCAATAATTCGTTGGGCGGCAATACGACCCAAAGCGACTAAAATCCTAGGACGAATGAGCGCGACCTGATTGCGAAGATACCCAACACATGCGCTCTGCTCAAGGTTTAGAGGGTCGCGATTGTTGGGCGGACGGCACTTAACGACATTTGCAATGTAGATTTTACTGCGGTCAAGACCAATAACGGCAAGCATATCGTCAAGAAGCTTACCGTCAGTACCGACAAAGGGCTCACCCTGTAAATCCTCCTGCTCCCCCGGACCTTCGCCGATTAGCATAACCTCGGCGTCACGACGTCCGACCCCGAAGACAACGCTCTTTCTCGTTTCACAAAGAGCGCATTTATTACAGCTTTGACATGCTTCTTCCAAAGCTTCCCATGAGAGCATTCTGCGTCCTCCTCACGTTGCGACATTTTATTGCATAATATGATTAAGGCAGGTCTTAAAAATTTCGCTAAAACATTGGGAAAAAACTTCAAAGACTGCCTAAAAAGTACCAAAAAGGGTGGATGCTTATGGGAGTTGTTGAAATACTGATAATTGGTGTGATATCCTCTATTGACGGGCTGTTCGTTGGCTTTGCATATGGAGCGAGGGGAGTTATACTAAATAGCAAAAGGCTGTTTTTTCTAGCATTTTGGACTGTGCCGTTCTGTCTAGTCGCGATGCTGTCCGCAAGTCTTGTGGGGGAGCTGTTAAGCACTAAAACACAGCATATATTAAGCGGACTTTTACTAATAACAGCGGGAATACTCACACTGCTTGAAACCATCAGAGGCAAAGAGCAAGAGGGCGGCATCAGCTTTCGGGAGATAACTCTTATCGGAGTGGGGCTTGCGCTAGACGGCTCAGTCGCGGCGTTTTCCGTTGGATTATTGGGAGCTAATCCCATTGCAGTTCCAATAATATTCGGTATTATTAACGCCTTGATTTTGCTTGCCGGCAATCGAATCGGTTCATTTAAGATGATAACGCACCCAAAGGTGCAATTTCTTCCAAGTATTGTGTTGATGGGACTGGGTGTTTTTGAGCTGTTTGTTTAAAGTAATGCAAGTCAGCCGATAAGCCGGGTTCTGTCGTGAACAGCCATCTGTCTTGGCTGTCTGTTACCAGACAGCTCAGTGCCACCTATGGGGCGGTCGGGCAGACCTGAGCGAATAAACGCTCTGCCCCTTCTGCGGTGTTGCTCCGGATAGAGTTTACAGGATTTCTCAGTCTCCTGAGAAATCGGTGAGCTCTTACCTCACCTTTCCACACTTGCCCTAAATGCGTAAGCATTTAGGGTGTTCTATTTCTGTTGCACTTGTCCTGAAGTTGCCTTCGGCGGGTGTTACCCGTTATCCCTGCCCTATGGAGCCCGGACTTTCCTCCCGTGCGTACTTTCGTAGCTGCACCGGCGGCTGCTTAGCTGACTTGCTCATACATTCTAGCTTACATAACAACCTGTGTCAACAAAAATTACTTTACAAAGCAATTGTCTTATAGTATACTCAAGCGGTAGCGTCTTTGCTTGCAGAGACAGTAGGAGCTTTTTTTTATAAAAGCGTACTTGGCAAAAAATTTGTAGTATGGAAGGTAATTTTATGACACAGACTATCGGGCTAATTTTTCTTGCGGTTTTTGCGGTGTTGATGATTGTAATCGGCGTTGTCAGTTCTGGAAAATCCAAAACCTTGGATGGTTTCTTATTGGGCGGTCGGAATATTGGAGCGTGGATGTCAGCTTTTGCTTACGGCACATCTTATTTTTCCGCCGTTCTTTTTATAGGCTACGCAGGTAAGAACGGTTGGGATATTGGCTTTGCATCCATGTGGATTGGTGTTGGCAACGCTTTGCTTGGGTGCTTGCTGGCGTGGAAGCTCCTCGCTGGACGTGTCCGACGAATGACTCATCGATTAAAAACCAGAACTATGCCTGAATTTTTTGAGGCTAGGTTTAACAGTACGGCAATGAAGCTCGTTGCTGCAGCGATTATTTTTGTGTTTCTTGTGCCTTATGCAGCCTCGGTTTATAAAGGCTTAGGAGTGTTTTTCGGAGCGATGTTTCCGTCTTCCGACAGCTTAATCAGCGGCGTAAGCGGAGAAACGCTCTGTATGTTTATAGTCGCACTGCTGACGGGTATTTACTTAATTCTCGGTGGCTATGTTGCCGTTGCGATTACTGACTTTGTACAAGGGCTGATAATGATAGTAGGCGTCATTGTCCTTGCAATTGCAGTAACTGTTCACCCCGATGTGGGCGGTTTTTCAAATGCAGTTGCTTCTATAAAAGCCGCAACGGACGAAGCTGGGAACAGCTTAAACCTTACAAGCATTTTCGGGGGAAAAAACTGGAGTTTCCTGTTGTCAAACATAATATTGACCAGTATCGGAACCTTCGGACTACCTCAGATGGTACACAAATTTTATGCAGTTAAAAATGA
>JAVBKA010000035.1:0-36272 GCA_031546715.1 Oscillospiraceae bacterium
AAGTTCCAAAGATCCAAAAACCAGTTTTTCAGGACATCCATGTCTAACCTCCTGCGCAAACTATGATTGCTTATTTAGGGTATTTTACCATACATCAAAGTATATGTGAAGTGTATTTTAATGAATTTTCAGTGAATAAAATAACATAAAACATCTGGACATTGATGAGAAAACATGGTAGAATTTATTGTGAACGTAAGAAAATAATCGGAGGACTTAATGAATAATTCAGATATCTTATCCCATGTGGATCATACTTTGCTAAAGGCCAATGCTTCATGGGAAGAAATCAAGACCTTGTGCGAGGAAGCTATTAAATTCGGCACTGCCTCAGTTTGCATCCCCCCCGCATTTGTTAAGCTTGTGCATGAGACATACGGCAAGACTATTAACATCTGCACCGTTATCGGTTTCCCCCTAGGCTACTCTGTCACAGCCGCCAAGGTTTCCGAGATTCAACAGGCTGACCGCGACGGCTGCACAGAATTTGATATGGTCGTTAACCTCACCGACGTTAAAAACAGCAACTTTGACCGTGTAACCGCAGAAATTGCAGAGCTGAAAAAGACCGCGGGAAACAAAATCCTCAAGGTTATCATCGAAACCTGCTACCTCACCGAGGCTGAGAAAATCGCCCTTTGCGGCTGTGTTTCTGACGCTAAGGCTGACTATATTAAGACATCCACAGGCTTTGGAACCGCTGGCGCAACCCTAGAAGACGTACGCCTGTTTAAAAAGCACATTTCCAAAGACGTAAAGATTAAAGCAGCAGGCGGCATTCGTTCTAAGGACGATATGATTGCTTTTTTAAACGAAGGCTGTGACAGATTGGGTACAAGCTCTGCAATAAAAATACTAAGCGGCGAAGAATCGAAGGGCTATTAACATGTCTTCTCTGTACTCGGACAAACAATTAGTACTTAAGGCTCTCGAGGCCCGCAATAACTCCTACTCTCCATATTCAAATTTTTTAGTCGGTGCAGCTTTGCTTACAACGAGCGATAAGCTGTTTTTGGGTTGCAATATCGAAAATGCAGGCTACTCGCCGACTAACTGCGCTGAACGCACAGCTTTTTTCAAGGCTGTTTCCGAAGGCGAGCGAGATTTCTCCTCAATTGCAATAGTAGGCTTTGCAAAGGACGCTACCCAGCGTGGCTTTGCTTATCCCTGCGGAGTTTGCCGTCAGGTTATGATGGAATTCTGCAATCCGAAATCCTTTAGAATTATAGTTGCCTCTTCTGAAGACAATTATAAGATATATACCCTTGAGCAACTTCTTCCCCACGGCTTCGGACCGCAAGATCTTGAACCTAATATACTTAAAGGAGAAAACACATGAAAAGAATCGTAGCGATTGCCCTCTCTGCTCTAATGCTGATTGCATTAGCCGCATGCTCGAGCCCGTCTCCTGCGGCACCCTCAGGTTTTGAAATTGCCCTTATCACAGACATCGGCACCATCGATGACAAGTCCTTTAACCAAGGCGCATGGGAAGGCGTAGTTAAGTACGTCGGGGAAAGCAATAAAACTAGCAAATATTATCCACCAACCGAGCAAAGCGATGACGCATACCTAGCCGCTATTGATCTAGCTGTTAAAGGCGGAGCAAAGGTCATTGTCACACCGGGCTACATGTTTGAAGTACCTATCTATCTCGCTCAGGACAAGTATCCAGATGTCAACTTTATTTTGCTAGATGGCGCACCGCATAATGTTGATTACTCAGATTTTAAAACAGGAACAAACACAGTCGCAGTTATGTACGCAGAAGAGCAAGCTGGCTTCCTTGCAGGTTATGCCGCAGTCAAAGACGGCTACAGAAAGCTCGGTTATATCGGCGGAGTTGCAGTTCCTGCCGTTGTTAAATTCGGTCACGGTTATGTTCAAGGCGCAGAATATGCCGCAAAAGAGCTTGGTCTAGCCGCTGGTGACGTCACCGTCAACTATGACTATTCTGACGTATTTCTCGCAACACCAGAAGTACAAACCTTAGCCGCTTCTTGGTACTCCTCAGGCGTTGAAGTTATCTTCGCCTGTGGCGGCAAACTTGGCGACTCTGTCATGGCCGCTGCTGAAGCCGCTGGCAAAAAGGTTATCGGCGTTGACATTGACCAATCAAAGGACTCCGAAACAGTCATCACTTCAGCTATGAAAGGTCTTACCCCATCTGTTTACGACTGCTTAAAAGACATCTACAGCGGTACATTTAAGAGCGGTCAAACACTAATATTTAACGCAGCTAACCAAGGCGTAGGTCTTCCAATGGCTACTTCAAAGTTTACAAGCTTCACACAAGCAGATTATGACAAAATTTTCGATTTGCTTGTCAAGGGCTCAATCACAATCCTTAAGGATGTAGACGATAAAAACGAGAAAATTGAGCTTTCTTCAATTCCTGTCAGCATAGTTACTGTTACAGAAATTCGATAGTTTTTACCGAAATATTGGGGGCTGTATGCACATGCACATAGCCCCCTCTAATTTTTTGAGGAGTTATTTTATGGATTATATTGTTGAAATGTGTAACATAACAAAAATGTTCCCCGGTGTAGTTGCAAATGACGATATAACGTTGCAGCTAAAAAAGGGAGAAATCCTTGCGTTATTAGGTGAAAACGGCGCAGGAAAATCAACTCTTATGAGCGTCCTCTTCGGTCTTTACCGTCCTGATATCGGCAAAATCATTAAAAGCGGCAAGGAAATCAAAATCACAGGTCCTAACGATGCCACCGTCCACGGCATAGGCATGGTTCATCAGCACTTCAAGCTAGTGCATAACTTTACCGTTCTTGAAAACATAGTTCTCGGAGTAGAAACCACTAAGTACGGCGTTCTAAAGATGGATGTCGCGAAAAAGCAGGTCATGGATTTATCAAAAAAATATGGATTAGACATTAACCCCGATGCTTACATTTCAGACATTACTGTCGGTATGCAGCAACGAGTTGAAATACTGAAAATGCTCTATCGAAACAACGAAATCCTGATATTCGATGAGCCAACCGCCGTCCTCACTCCTCAAGAAATCGAAGAATTAATGAAAATTATGAAGGGTCTTGCGGCAGAAGGAAAATCGATATTATTCATCACCCACAAGCTCAACGAAATCATGGCAGTTGCTGATAGATGCACCGTTCTGCGTAAGGGAAAATGCATCGGCACTCTTGATGTTTCTAAAACCACTAAAGAAGAGCTTTCTGAAATGATGGTGGGTCGCAAAATATCTCTTGAGGTCGAGAAATCGACCCAAAAAACTGGAGATGTAATCTTACAGGTCAAAAACCTGTCCGTTAAAGGACATAGTGCTCATAAAAACGCAGTTCATGACGTAAGTTTTGAGGTTAAAGCAGGAGAAATAGTCTGCCTTGCTGGAATCGACGGCAATGGTCAAAGCGAGCTTGTCTACGCCCTCACAGGCATTACACACACTGAAAGCGGCACTGTACATCTAAATAACAAGAACATAACCTACGAAAATGTCCGTGTCAGAAACATGTCAGGCATGTCCCATATTCCGGAGGACAGGCATAAATTCGGCTTGGTGCTGGACTATAACCTTGGATACAACCTAGCCTTAAAAAGCTACTTTACACCGCAGTATCAAAAGTCCGGCTTCCTTAAATATGACAGCATAAACAACCTTGCAGCCCGCCTAATCGACGACTACGACATTAGATGCGGACAAGGCGCAAAAACCAGTACCCGCAGCATGTCTGGCGGAAACCAGCAAAAAGCGATTATTGCCCGGGAAATCGACAGAGAGCACTCGCTTCTTGTCGCCGTACAGCCAACCAGAGGTCTGGACGTCGGCGCAATAGAATATGTACACAAACAGTTAATTTCTGAACGCGACAAGGGCAAGGGCATTTTGCTTGTATCCCTTGAGCTTGAAGAGGTTTTAAACGTCAGCGACCGCATATTAGTTATGTACGAAGGGCAGATAGTTGCCGACCTTGACCCTAAGAAAACTAACTACCAAGAGCTTGGGCTGTATATGTCAGGCTCAAAAAAAGAGGTGCGGCATGGATAAACAGCGAAAGAGCTTTTTCCGTCTAGATAAATCCTTAAACTTCATGTCCTCTTTGGCGGCAATCTGCATAGGCTTACTGCTAGGTCTGGTATTTTTATTGTTCAGCAACCCCTCACAAGCCTTCCCTGGCTTTTTTACCATCCTCACTGGCGGCTTCTCTGACGCTAAAAGCATGGGACAGGTACTGTATTTCGCAGCTCCGATAATAATGACTGGTTTGTCTGTCGGCTTCGCCAGCAAAACAGGTCTTTTTAACATTGGCGCATCAGGGCAATTTATCATCGGCGCATATGCCGCAGTGTTAGTCGGCGCACAGTGCGACTTTTTGCCTGGCGCAACCCTTTGGATGACCGCATTATTGGCTGCTTTGATTGCAGGCGCAATATGGGGTTGCATCCCTGGTCTGTTAAAGGCGTTTTTTAATGTAAATGAAGTTATCTCCTGCATAATGCTTAACTATATTGGAATGTATTTGGTTAATTATCTGATTGTTAAAACCACATATGATTCCACTAAAAACCAAAGCTTACGAGTACTTAGCAATGCAAATCTACCAAAAATGGGCTTCAACCGCATTTTTTCCGATTCCAGTGCGAACAGCGGCATTCTTATTGCCATTATTATGGCTGTTATCCTATATATTGTGCTTGAAAAGACTGCTTTTGGTTTTGAACTAAAAGCGTGCGGTCTTAACAAAAATGCCGCTAAATACTCTGGAATTAACGAAAAGCGCAGCATTGTTATGTCAATGTTGATTTCAGGAGCAATGGCAGGTTTGGGCGGCGCGCTACTCTTCCTTGCAGGCTCAGGCAAGGGTATTGACGTTGTTGATGTCATGGCGGCAGAAGGCTTTACAGGGATTCCTGTTGCACTTCTTGCACTTCATAACCCAATAGCCATAATCTTCTCAGGCTTGCTTCTTGCGTACTTGAGAGTTGGTGGTTTTAATATGCTGCTATTCAGCTTTTCGCCCCAAATAATTGAAATTATAGTTGCAATTATTATATATTTCAGTGCCTTTTCTCTGGTTATCAAGAATTTTATCAGCAAACTTGCGAAAAAATCCGATTTGAAAACAAGAGGAGGCTGATACTGTGGATACTATTTACTTTCTTGTTCAGCAAACCATGTACTTTTCAATACCACTTCTGATAGTTGCACTAGGGGCAATGTTTTCAGAGCGAAGCGGTGTAATCAATATTGCTTTGGAAGGCATAATGATTTGCGGAGCATTCACAGGAATACTTTTCATCAACGTTTTCCAAGGGATTATGCCGGGTCAACCCGTTCTGCTCCTAAGCATTTTAGTTGCCGCCCTCACAGGCGTCATAGTGTCTCTTGCTCATGCGTATGCTTCAATTAACATGAAAGCAGACCAAGTTATCAGCGGTACAGCCATAAATATGATTGCACCTGCTGCCGCCATTTTTATAGCAAGACTGATGTACGAAGTGCAAATGGTACCTTTTTTGAATCAGTTTCGCATTGCAAGCGTACCAGTTTTAGGCGATATCCCCGTTGTTGGCGACCTTTTATTTAAGAACACCTATATTACCACCTACATTGGCTTTCTGATTCTCTTTTTATCATGGTTTTTCTTATACAAAACTAAGTTCGGGCTTCGTCTCCGTGCCTGCGGCGAACACCCTCAGGCTGCCGATTCCGTTGGCATTAACGTATTTTTAATGCGATATGCAGGAGTTATGGTGTCTGGCGCGCTTGCGGGAATTGGCGGCTTAGTTTTCATTATACCAACCTCAACCAACTTTAACGCCACAGTCGGCGGTTACGGATTCTTAGCCATCGCCGTCCTCATATTCGGACAGTGGAAACCAAATCGCATACTGTTCTCAGCCCTCTTTTTTGGACTACTCAAGGCTTTCGCCTCGTCCTATTCAGGACTTTCATTTATGTCGGGAACTTCAATCCCAAACGTAGTCTACAAAATAGCACCCTACGCCGTTACGCTAATTGTGCTTGCGCTATCCTCAAAAAAATCCGAAGCCCCAAGAGCCGAAGGCATCCCCTACGACAAAGGCAGCAGATAGCTTGACAAATTACCCGCCCTCTGCTATCATTGAGAGGATGTAATCTTATACTAATCTCAGATAAATCAATGCAAATATTTTTTGAAATGAGTGGGAAGATGCGCAAATAATCAGACTTGTATGTAGAAAGACGGCACAGCCGTCTGGTTCTGCGTAGCCAAGTTCTGATATTTGTTCCTTTTTTGCCTCAGGCTTAGAAGGCTTTTATCTGCTTTGGCTTGCGCCAAGGCAGATTTTTATTTTTAAGAGGTGTCATATAATGCTTCAAATCCACAACCTAACCATAAGACTAACAAAAGACCTACGCACAGTTTTGCAGGATTTCAGTTTTTCCCTAAACCAAGGCGACAAAGCCGCAATTATCGGCGAAGAAGGCAACGGTAAATCAACGCTTATTAAGCTTCTGCACGACCCATCATTTATGGAAGGCTACGCTGAGTACGACGGCAGCATCTACAAATCAGGTACAAGAACAGGATATCTACCTCAAGAGCTAGCTCCTGAGTTCTATTCTATGACAGTTTTCCAGTTTGGCGAAACCTATATTAATCACAGTCTGTTAGACGAAGGCGAGCTTGAAAGGCTTACATCCGAGCTTGGCTTGCAAGTAGGCTTCTTATCCTCCCAACAAGCAGTTTCTACCCTGTCCGGCGGTGAGCGAATAAAGCTTCAGCTTTTGTCAGTGTTAGCACAAAAGCCCGACGTTCTACTGTTTGACGAACCTACCAACGATATCGATATTAAAACGCTGGAATGGCTTGAATCCTTCATATCAAACTGCCGTCTGCCAATTATGTTTGTTTCCCATGACGAAACGCTTTTGGACCGAACCGCCAATATAATTATTCACATCGAACAGGTGCGAAGAAAAACAGTATGCAGGCATACTATCAGCAAAATAACCTACGCGCAGTACGTGAAGGAACGCTCCTCGAGGTTGTTGCATCAAACTCAGCTTGCCCGAAAGGAAAAGGATGAGTACACAAAAAAACAAGAGCGCTGGCAGCAGATTTACAATAAGGTCGAACATGCTCAAAACGCCGTTTCACGGCAAGACCCCTCCACTGGCAGACTTCTAAAAAAGAAGATGAAGGGCATGAAGTCTCAAGAAAAGCATTTGGAATGGGAAAAGGAAAAAATGACCCAGCTTCCTGACGTGGAGGACGCTATAATGCCTGACTTCAACGTGATTGCTCCCGTTCCTTCAGGAAAGACTATTTTGAAGTTGAGCATTGATGAGCTAAGAGTCCAAGCCACGCCCGACCATCGAATTCTCTCAACAAACATCCTTTTGGAGGTTTACGGACCAGAGCATTTATGTATAATCGGTAGAAACGGCGTGGGGAAAACTACGCTACTTAGGATGATTGCAGAGGATTTATCCTCCCGCAAGGACATCAAGGCTGGTTATATGGCGCAAAACTACAATGAGAAACTGTACGCTCAGATGTCTCCCGTTGATTTTCTTGCCCCCTCTGGGCACAGAGATGATATTACCAAGGCTCGGACATATCTCGGAAGCATGAAGTTCACCAGTGACGAAATGCTCCATAATGTTACAGACTTATCTGGCGGACAGCGGGCGAAACTGCTGCTCACCAAGCTGATTTTAGATGGCTGCAATGTACTAATTTTAGACGAACCAACACGAAATTTCAGCCCCATCTCAAGTCCAATTATTCTAAACATCCTAAAAAATTTTAGCGGCACAATAATCAGCGTTTCCCACGACAGAAAGTACATCAAGGAGGTCTGTACCAAAGTTCTTGAGCTTACAGAAAACGGTATACGCGAAACATCTATCTAAATATTATTGCTGTAAAAATTATTCCAAATCTTGTATAAACCAGTATTTATTTGTGGAATAATACTATCGAGGTGATAGCAATGGCAAAGAATAAGGATAACAAAAAAGAAAAGACCACAAACCCCGCTGGCGAAAGCCAAAACCTTAACAATGAACGCAATATGTCTCAAGGTGCCGACAAGCGCGGCGGTCAAAGCTCTAAGTAAGGCCAATAACTAAAACAACCGCCGTATGGCGGTTGTTTTAGTTAGGTCTTGAATTATTTACGCCAAAATCATCTGCAACACAATTGTAAGCCCGTAGACAATAGGCTGATGCACCATATAAATCAAAAGTGTCTGCCGTCCAACCTTCGGAAAAAACGGCACTTTAGTTTCATAAAACCACTTAGGCCATTTCCCCTCTTTAATAGGTCGTCCGCAGTAGACGCCTAAGAAAAATACATAACCCCAAGGAATTATCGGGAAGTAGTCGTAGGTCGGAAACGCCTCCGCCATTGCCTCCGTCGGAAAATGCGTTAGCCCAAAGTATCCGAAAACAAAAGCGGAGATAAAAACAAACGGAAAGGTGATTTTTAGCTTCTCCAGAAGCCAATATAAAAGTACAGCAACTGCCATAAAATGTATTATCCCAAACCAAACCAACGTGCCATTGAGATAGGTCACTAGAGAAACTATCGCCGCGCACGCAACGAGCAGCAATCCCCTCTTGAGGTTATTTCTTGAAAACTGGCTGGATACGCCCGCAATGAATATAAACAACCCTGCAAAAAGCGGTTGAAGAACGTTAAAAACTGGATTGTAAATTATCCAATCAGGCGCAACTTTTACAGCCGCAAGGTCGTAAAACCAATGGTAAAAAACCATCAGAATAATCGAAATCCCTCTTACGGCATCAAGCAACTCTATGCGATTATTCTGAGTACTTTTCTCTCTAAAGGTTCGGACAATACTCATACGTTAAAGCGGAACAAGACTATGTCACCGTCTTGGAAAACATATTCCTTGCCTTCGCTGCGAACAAGTCCCCTTTCCTTTGCCGCCGCCATAGTTCCTGACTTAACGAGGTCGTCAAACGCAACTATTTCTGCCCTGATAAAGCCTCTCTCAAAATCCGAGTGAATCTTCCCAGCAGCCTGTGGTGCTTTCGTTCCGCGCTTGATAGTCCACGCGCGAACCTCTTGGGGACCGGCCGTTAAGTATGAAATCAATCCCAAAAGCTCATAGCTAGACTTAATCAGCCTGTCAAGTCCAGAAGCCTCAAGCCCTAGCTCCGACAAAAACAACGCCTTTTCCTCTTGCTCAAGCTCTGTGATGTCCTCCTCAACCTTGGCGCATATGGCAATAACCTGTGCCTTCTCATCCTTTGCAATTCTCTCAACAGTCTGATAATAGGCGTTTTGCTTGTGCATTTTAAACTCATCTTCACTTAGATTGGCACAAAATAGCACAGGCTTATTCGATATTAACGCAAGGTCACTGGGCAGCTCTTCGCCAAAGCTCCTTGCCGATTTTCCTTCATCCAAGTGCGCCAGCAGACGTTCTAACACCTCGACCTCGTCAAGATATTTTTTGTCACCCTTTGACAGTTTTTTTGCCTTGTCAATGCGCTTTTCGCATAATTCTAAGTCCGCAAGAGCAAGCTCCGTGTCAATAATAGCAATATCTCTTTCAGGGTCTGCCCCGCCTTCAACGTGAACAATATTGTCGTCGTCAAAGCAGCGAACCACATGAATGATGGCGTCAACTTCTCGAATATGTGAGAGAAACTTGTTCCCTAGCCCTTCTCCCTTGGACGCACCGCGAACAAGCCCTGCAATATCAACAAATTCTATGACCGCAGGTGTCACCTTATCTGGATTGTGCATTTTTTCGAGAAAAACCAACCGTTCATCAGGAACGGCGACAATGCCGACATTCGGTTCAATTGTGCAAAATGGGTAATTTGCAGACTGCGCGCCCGCATTTGTAATTGCATTAAAAAGAGTTGATTTTCCAACATTAGGAAGCCCTACGATACCAAGTTTCAATAAAATCCCACTTTCAGACAGTTCTAGGAGTAACATTTTTGTCCATCGTTATTCAACAGCCACTATATTATCACATCTAAAACAATTATGCAATTTTTTCTTGCAATTTTCATATTCTGTGGTATCATGTTATGGGGTACATATAACAAGAATAAGGAGGTCTTTTAGATGGCGTACAAAATTAACGATGATTGCATCAACTGTGGTGCATGCGAATCTGAATGTCCAGTTAGCTGCATTTCTGCGGGAAGCGGTAAATACGTAATTGATGCTGACACATGTGTTGAATGTGGTGCATGTGCGGATGTTTGCCCAGTCGATGCTCCAAAACAAGCCTAAATTATTGAGCGACCGGACACGGTCGCTCTAATTATTTTCTGAAAGGAATTTGAAATGGAACTTATTTACAAAGGAAAGACCAAGGACGTTTTCAAACTTACAGACGGCAATTTTTTGCTCAAATTCAAGGACGATGCAACCGGTGAAAACGGCGTGTTTGACCCCGGCTCAAACAGCGTTGGTCTTCAAATTGAAGGCATGGGTAATGGCGGATTGCGCATGAGTTCATACTTTTTTAAGCTTTTGCAAGAAAAAGGAATAAAGACTCACTGGATTTCCTCTGACTTAGAAAACACAACAATGACTGTTTTACCTGCAAAGCCTTTCGGAAAAGGAGTAGAGGTTATCTGCCGTTATCGAGCAGTTGGCAGCTTTATCAGACGATACGGCATGTATATCAAAAGCGGCACCCCCCTAGACGGCTTGGTAGAAGTAACCCTAAAGGACGACGAGCGCGGCGACCCACTTATTACAGGCTCAACATTAGAAGCTCTCGGCATAATGATCCACGACGAACACAGACAGCTTAAAAAGCTGACCAAGGAAATCTGCGAAATTATCAAAACCGAGCTTGCAACTAAAGACTTAGAACTTTATGATATTAAGCTCGAATTTGGTCGAAATAGCGAAAATGTCATTCTTATTGACGAAATCTCAGCAGGAAATATGCGCGTTTACCGTAATGGTACGCAGCTTGACCCTCTGGAATTAACAGGATATTTTAAATAATCAACGCAAAAAAAAGACGAGACAATTACTTGCGGTGCAAGCAATCGTTTCGTCTTTTTCGTGGTGAATTCACCACTAGTTACTCTTGCTGTTTTAATATATCACTGGCGAAAATCTCACATACCTTCGAATACCTATCAACCATAAAAGCGTTGATGATATCCTTAAGGCTATTCTTCCTTCCGTCATTCTCTGGCTTTTCTTCAAGTAAAACTCTAAGCTCGGACAAAAACTCCCTGTACTCGTATACCTTGAAACGGTCAAGCTTATAATCCAATGCGCAACGTTCCAGCATAGCAATCAATAAGTCTGAATAGTCAAATTTCCTATTTAACTTTAAATGCGCTCCCATAGCAGGAACGATACCCTCAAAAAGCATCCTTTTAATTGGGGCTGGCGTAATCTCTAGCTGCTTCGCAGCTTTCAGAATTGCAGAATCCTCAACATTAAGCAAAAGGTTGAAAAAGTCCACATTATCAGCCATTTTTATGTAATAGTTTCGTCCTTTTAGACCGTAAATCGCTCTTAATCCGTCATAATATCCCTGATTTATGTTTCTATCAATTATCTCATGGTCAAAATGAATCAGTTTTCCCAAATCGACGGCAGGAGAAATAATGGTCACTTTGGCGTTTGTTGCCTTATGCTTGCGAAAAACTCCAGGAGCCAGGGTGCGAACTGCAATAATTTCGTCGTAACCCTTGTCGAGCAGCAAATTTATTGGACAATTGTTGTGAAGCCCGCCGTCAAGAAACGCTTTATTTTCAATCATTACAGGCTTAAAGCCTGGCAGCGCGCAGCTTGCCATAATATAATCAACGAGCATCCCTTCGGGGATACTTTCAATGTTAAGGTCAAGGTTTTTACGGTCGCTCAATGCAATAGTTGATAAGCCGTAATCCTTTTTTGACGCTCTTAACCTTGGCTCATCAAGAACGCTTTCGAGAAATGCCCTCATTTTTGTTGTGTCTATGCCACCGGTTTCAACAACCTTTTTTATGCTCTTAGTAATGTTATTAATGTTTTTAGGAACAGACGGAGCTAGTCCAAACTCAATAACCGCCTCGTCATGCTCGTAAAAAAGCTCGCTCATGGTAACTTTATTCCACAATTCGTAAAGCAACTCGAAGTCACCTTGTGCCAGTATTGAGGCGTTTACTGCGCCGATAGAAGTTCCAACAAAGCCGTCAAATTGATAACCGTTTTCGAGGAAAGCTTTATAAACGCCAATATGATATGAGCCTCTTGAGCCTCCGCCTTCTAAAGCCAGACCTAACATATTAATCCTCTCTTGATTATTGATTTTACAAATTTCTCGACACATTCGTAATACTATTCTCAGATAAAAATTGAGATTAGTATAAGCATGTACTTTGAATACAATTAAGTATAGCACTGATTTCCCACCATGTCGATATTTCAGCCACTTCTTTAACAATATATTCATTTATTTCTTTGTTTTTTTGCTACACACTTTGAAAAAGCTGTTGAATTATCTTTGCAGACAATTCAACAGCTTTTAAAATTATGTCATTTTAGCACTAAACAGTTGTAAAACTATTCTTTAGGTGTGGCAATAATCCACTGTTGCAGCTTTTGGTCTTTGGGCAAAATATGCGAGTCAAACCACATGTAGTAAAAACGTTCAGCGGGAACTATGTAATAACCATCCTGTAGATGGTCACTTGTATCATAGGAATCAGCCATAATCAGAACATCGTCCCCAAAGGATTCGGTACCCATTGTGTCATATCCAATCACGGTCTGCCAATGTCCGGCCCAATCAATCCATTCGACCATCACTGGAGTGTTGTCCTTCAAATTGGAAATAATCCACTTTGTAAACTCAGCCGTATCGGTGAAACTGCTGCCGTCTTCAGATGTTGCATCTAAACTGGAGCTGACATTCCAATCCAATTCTTTAAATAGTTGCACCATGCCTGTGGTAGATGTTCCGTATTCTCCCTCTTCATTGGCAACACCAGGCTCTTCCGTATTGTCGCCATCAATGTCGCAGTGAGAAATCATCACTTTAGCAATGTCAAGTTCTTTTTGGTCGGTAACACCATAATGGGTGAGCACCATTAGGGCGGCGGCGTTTCCGCAACTGTATTCAGTTGTCTGCTGGTACGTTTTAAACCGATTCAAAACGGTGAGGTTTTCCGTATTTTCTAAGTTGTAGACATCAGGATGGGCAAAATATGGCGAGTCAGCATGGTCGCCTGAATGGTTGTAGGACGAAGCGCCAGATATAGTTGTGTCATATTCTTGCGGGTACGCAATTTGGTTTTCCTTCGGTGTAGCAGCTTTTACAGTGGGTACATCTGCACAAGAGGCGAGCAAACTGAGGGACATAGCAAGAACGAGCGCGAGGATAAGTGGCTTTTTCATTTTTTCCTCCTAAAAATTACGGACAGAATCCGTTCATAATAACGATAGTGAGGAAAAATGGGTACAAAAAAACCGCAGCTCTCGGATATCCCTGAGCAATCCAACCAATTCCCTCATCTATCGACAAAAGAACAGTCAGACTCCCACACCGTTTGCCGCGGCACTAAAGCCTGTTTTGGTGTGTTGGCACACACCGCACCTTTACTGTCTGGGAAAGTTTGTAGCATCCATTATCAAAAATGTCAATCCCTATTTTTATATTATAAAGTGCTATAATTCAATAAAACCATTTACTATATCTACAACCTCAAAAAGCACTTCGCTAGATACATGGTCTTTATATTCAGGTCGGCGTACGGATAAATCAAGAGATTTTACCTGCTCGCACATCACAACGCCAGTTACGGAGCAGGCATCATCAAGTTTTACATGTAACGGTATACCTCGGTTTGTATTCGTAATCGGACACACTATTGCCAAATTTGTGCGGCGACTGAACTCTTCACGGCTGATAACCAATACGGGTCGGCGTCCTGCTTGCTCGTGACCTGCTTGTGGGTTTAAGTCTAAATAAATAATATCTCCCTGATTTGGAACATACACCCTTATAAAACCTCCCCGCCAACAGGGCTACCGGATTGTAGCTCCGAAAATTGAAAGCTATCGTCAAAGCCCTCCATGCGTTCTGCAAATGTTTTGTGACGTCTGGTTTTTTTGATAATAATTATATCGTTCTCGAAGAGAATCTCAACGGGATCGTTTTCATGCAAGGAGAGTTTATCTGCTATTTGCTTAGGAATACGAACTGCCTGACTATTCCCCCACTTTTGCACCGTTGTGTACATTGCAAACCACCTCTTCTTTAGTATATACTTAGTATATACTAAAGTCAATCTCGATAACCAAAAAGCTGTCAAACTATCATTTCAGATAATTTGGCAGCTTTCAATAATTTTGTATGTGCCGAATAACTCGGTAGTGAAAATTTCAATGTGCTTATTCTATATACCAAGAAAAATTTTTGCTCCACAAATCAATCCAATAATGCCGCCAAAAATCACGCAATATTTTACAGTAATCTTCCACTTTTCGCTTCCAATTTGAAAATACTCTCTCATTTCATGCACCCCAGTTTTTAAGCCATCAACATCATACGCCAAAACGCAAAAACTGTCAAACTATCCTTACAGATAATTTGACAGTTTTTGGCAAATCTTGGCACGCCTGGCAGGATTTGAACCTGCGACCTACCGGTTCGTAGCCGGGCACTCTATCCGCTGAGCTACAAGCGCATAACCTAAATGATTATACTGCATCAATAGCGTTTTGTCAATAGCTTATCCCATAATTTTTGGAAATCGCAATTTATCCGTAAATTTCCAATTTCTTGTCTAAAATTCTCGTCTGAGTTTCACACTGGATTCTCCGCTTTTACAGTACTAAATCTTAAGTGCCTTGTTATGTACGACCTGAATCATTTCCGTAATCTTAATTTTTTGCGGACATGCAGCCTCGCACACTCCGCAATTAATACAAGCCGTCGCCTGCTCTTCTGCTGGAGATTTGAGGTACTGGCTAAGCGTCCACGTAGCGGCGAAGCGTTGATACTCGTTAAATGCACTGAAAAGTGATTTAATGTTAATCTTTTGAGGACATTTGTTGCAGTAATTGCATTCAGTACACGGAATTAGCTCAATACCGTTCAGTGCTTCAACAGCTTTGTCAATAACCTTTAATTCGTCGTCAGAAAGCGGATTCGCCGTTTCAAACAAGGCTAAGTTTTCGTCTACCTGTTCCATTGTGCTTATGCCCGAAAGCACAACCGCAACCCCAGGCATTGTGGCGCACCAACGGAGTGCCCAAGACGCAACTGAAGCATCTGGTTTAGCCGCCTTGAAGATATCAACCACATCATTATGAGGTCTGGCTAAAGCCCCGCCTCTAATCGGCTCCATCGCAATTACTGGCACACCCTTCGCAACAGCCGTATCGTAAATAGTTTTTGAGTCCAATGTAAAATCATAGTAGTTCATCATCGGTTGCATGAAATCCCAGTCATATGCGGCGAGAATTTTTTCAGCTTCCTCTTTCGCGCTGTGAAAAGAGAAGCCAAAGTGGCGAATTTCGCCACTTTCTCTTTTGCGCTTGAAAAAGTCTAAGCCATTCATGTTTAGAAAATGTTCCCAACCCTTGTAGCCGATGCCGTGAAGAAGGTAAAAATCCACATAATCAACGCCGAGATTTGCCTTTTGTGTGTCGAAAATTCGGTCGATATCCTCTGGCGTCTTAACTTCCCCCAAGGGGAGCTTTGTAGCTATTGTAAATTTATCTCTGGGGTATCTTGAAACCAAGGCTTTTTTTGTAAAGTCCTCGCTTTTGTGGTTATGGTAGAACCAAGCCGTATCATAGTAGGTCACTCCCTTTGCCATGAGCTTGTCAATCATAGCTTCAGCCGCAGGATAATCAATCACATTATCCTTTGTCGGCAGACGCATTAGTCCCATTCCCAAACGAGAAACTGCTAGGTCTTTTTTTGCGAATTTGTACATTTCCATATTTGTAACCTCCAATGATGATAGCTAATACTATTCACTGATTAAAAACCAGCAAAGATTTTCGAGGATTTAAGTTTTCGTGCTAGGCGAAGGAATGAGTCATGCTTTATGCATGGCGATTGACGACAACAACGCACGAGAATTTAAAGACCGAAAAGATTGCGGTTTTTAATTAGTGATTAGTATGAGATGAGATTGCTGAAGGTATCGATAAGCTTATCCATTTGCTGATTATACGAGTCGTCAATGACCTTCAAGGACGGATTTTCGTCAAAAAGAGCTATCGCGCGGCGCACGCCCTCTGCATGAGTGACCACAGCGTTCCAACCGGGGACATAGTCTTTAATCTTGCTATTGTCAAAAATAACGCTTTCGGACTTGTCCCCAAGGAAGCAGCCAGTATACTGAGGCAGGTTTTTTTCAATTGCTCGGGAGGGGATGTGCATGAGCACGGCCTCGATGCCTAGCTGATGGGCGATGGTTTTGTGTATGTTGTTCCATGTAAGGGCTTCATCCGAGGTAATGTGAAAGGCTTGACCGATTGACTTATACAGCCCGCAAAGCCCCAAAAAGCCGCTTGCGAAATCCGTGTTATGTGTGAGCGTCCAAAGTGAAGTGCCGTCACCGTGGACGACTATCGGGCGACCTTTCAGCATACGGTCAAGGACAGTCCATGCGTTTGACGTGCCGAAGGCAAAGGGCAACTTCGTATGTCCGTATGTGTGGGACGGTCGCACGATTGTGACGGGGAAGCCGTCAGTGATGTAACGCTTTGTCAGATAACGCTCACAGTCAATTTTCTTTCTGGAGTACTCCCAATAGGGGTTGACCAGCGGCGTGGATTCGGTGATTTTGTAGTGTCCGCAAGGCTTTTGATAGGCTGAGGCTGAGCTGATAAAAATGTACTGACCGACTTTTCCGTTGAGCAGCTCATAGTCATGGCGAACCTGCTCTTCGGAAAATGCAATCCAGTTTACGGCGACATCAAAATGCTGCCCCGCAAGTGCTTTTGCGGCTTCTTGCTTGTTATACCAGTCTGCGATGAGATATTTTGCGCCTTGGGTCTCAAAATGCCTGTCGTTGCCTCTGTTTAGAAGGGTTACGTCAATGCCCTTGGAAAGTGCCAGCTCGGTAACTGCGGTGCTAATTAACCCTGTGCCGCCGATGAATAGAATCTTCATCATTTTCCCTCTTCTCTTTTTTGTATAAATAGATTATAATCTCCTGTGTGGTTAAGATTTAGCCAGATTAGCAAATATATGGTATTATACTGTGTAACCAGACGTGTTGTCAAATAAACGTTTATTAAAAGAGAGGAACGCTACCATGACTAAGCCAACACTTTTAGTTCTTGCTGCCGGAATGGGCAGTCGATTCGGAGGGGACAAGCAGACCTCCGCCGTTACGCCTCAGGGTGAATTTATTTTGGATTTTTCATTGTTTGATGCTCGGCGAGCGGGATTCGGTCGGGCGGTACTGATAATCCGTAAGGAGCATAGGGCGGTTTTTGAAGCAAGTCTCGATGTCAGAATCGGGGAGGGCTTCATAATTGACTACGCGTATCAAGACATGGACGACCTTCCTGCAAGCTTTTCCGTTCCAGAGGGACGAACGAAGCCGTGGGGTACGGCACATGCCGTCAGGGCGGCAAGAGGTATGATTAATGAGCCGTTTTGCGTCATAAACGCTGATGATTTTTACGGCTATGAGGCCTTTGAAATGATGGCGAAGCACCTTTCCAGCTCCGAAGAAGCGGCGATGGTCGGGTATACTCTTGCTAACACCATGACCGAAAACGGCTCGGTTGCAAGAGGCGAATGTGTGGGCGAGGATTATCTTGAGTCTGTTACCGAGCGGCTGGGTATTGAGTATAACCAAGACCAAACCGCGGCGTCCTACGAGCTTGAGGGTAAAAAAGTACCCCTGCCATTGGAAACAATCGTTTCTATGAACTTTTTCGGATTTCCGTCTAAATGCATGAAATGCTTTGACGATTTTTTTGCAGACTTTTTAACCACAATGAAAGACCCAATGAAGAGCGAGTATTTCCTGCCCAGCGCAGTTTCTGCGATGATTAACAACGGCATTACAAAAGTGCGGCTGTTTTCCACAAAGGACCGCTGGTACGGCGTTACATATAAGGCGGACGCTGATAAGGTTTCTGCCGCAATGGCTGAGTTAAAGCTTGAGGGTGTATATCCCGAAAGCCTGTGGGGGTAAAATAATGAACGTAAATAGTGATGCGAGGACAATTGTTGCACATTTTGACATTGAGGGAGAGATTTCCGAGGCTAAAGCCTTCGGCGGCGGACATATTCACTCCACATACAGAGTTAAGCTAAGCGGCGGCGACAGCTACACGTTACAGCGCATAAATAAAACCGTTTTTCCTCGCCCTGACCTAGTGATGGAAAATGTTGCAAATGTCACTGCGTTTCTCCGTGAACGCCTTGCAAAGGAAGGACGAAATGCAGAAACAGGCACGTTGACCGTGGTGCCTTGTCGTGACGGTAAGCCGTATTATATTGACGAATCGGGCGAGTATTGGCGGCTTTATAAGTTCATTGACGGAGTTACGGCGTACGATAAGGCGACGCCTGAACTTTTTCAGGAGTGCGGCAGAGCCTTTGCTGAATTTGCAAGTCTGGCAGGGGATTTTCCTGTTGAAAAGCTCCACGATACCATTGTTGATTTTCATAATACGCCTGTGCGCTTTGAAGCCTTTAAAAAAGCTGTTCAGCTTGATGTGTGTCATCGCGCCGCAGGCTGCAACGAGGATATTGAGTTTTATATGGCGCGGGAAAGCGACACCCACATTCTCACCGACGGCATAAAGTCAGGTAATCTTCCGCTGAGAGTTACTCATAACGACACTAAAATAAATAATCTTCTCATAAGCAGCACAACAGGCAAATCAGTTTGCGTTATAGACCTAGACACCGTCATGCCAGGGCTTATAGCCTACGACTTCGGTGACAGTATCAGAACAGGCGCAAGCACCGGCGCAGAGGACGAAAGCGACCTTTCTAAGGTCAACTTTTCCATGGAAATGTTCTCAGCGTACACAAACGGCTTTGCCGAAGGCGCAAAAGGACTTACCGACGCTGAAATAGACTCACTTTGCTGCGGCGCAAGGGTTATCACCCTTGAACAGGGGCTCCGCTTTCTGACAGATTACCTGTCAGGGGATACTTATTACAAAACCCATCGGGAGGGTCAGAATTTAGACCGCACCAGAACGCAGACAAAGCTTGTGACAGATATGGAAAAATGCTTTGAGGAAATGCGGGACGTGGTTAGGGAAGAGGTTTGGTCTTAGCCAAATCTGTAGTTAATTCGCTAATCTTCACCTCAAAGGTTATAGAATTTGTGCTTTTGTATTCGGGCATCCAAAACTGAGTTCTTGGAGCCCAGCGGTCGCTGGAAATGTTAATCCGAAATAATTCCGTGTTTTCGGGAAGAATAAAAACTAGTTCGCATGTGTATTCTCCTAGCTTTTCCAGTAAAATATCACTTTTTTCAGGAGCAAGCATTTCCGCAGGGTTCACTGAAAAACCTGTGGCGGCAGAAAGGTCTGCCGCCTTTGCGCTGGCTGAAATGTTGCTGCTTTTTCCAAAGAGCCGCAAAAGTATCCGCTGGTCAGTGTTTTCGTTATTCCAAGTGATTTTTAGCGACAATTTGTTGTCGCTAAGCGTTGATTCGCTGAGAGTTATACGGCAGCCGTCAAGAACGATGCTCTCGCCAACGTCAAAAACTCCTGTTAGATATGCCTCCTCGGTGGGCGGGTACGGAGAATAGGGGTTTAGGCGTTCGTTTCTGCTGATGTTAAAAACTAAAATTAAGGATATTGAGATAGACATAACCAAGGAAAGCAGAAGCGGTCTAAAAATAACGGGCTGCTTTTTAAGCCCTGGTAAATCCCTCAAGTCCGCATAATCATCACCACGCATAGCGGGATGAATGAAAATCGCTGTCTTTATTTCTAAAAATTGAAGGATTTCGTCAGTCTTTTTAAAGTATGCGGGAATTTCTAAGTAAAAATCGGAATCGATTCGGGCGGCGTCGTTCTCTCGGCGGAGCATACCTCGCGGAAGTGGTAGCGCATCAGTCATTACAGGCTTTTTTGATGAGGATTCGTTATATCTTCCTGTGACCTTAAAGCGTTTGCTGCTTCTGTCATATTCTATTCTGATTATGCTTGCATAGGGGATTACCCAAACAAAGGGTTCTTGCTTGCTGCGCAGGGATTTTTCCGTCATTTGGAAAATTAGCTCTGTTTCGGTAAGGGTGAGCTTTTCCTTCGTGAAGCGATGCCAGCATGAGTAGAAACGCTTTGAGTAAAAGGTGTATACCGTTAAAAGCAGTGCGCCACCAAGGGCGGTTGACACGGTAAGTCCTGTAATTACCAGCGTTTTTGAGCTCCAAAAAACCCCGAAAAGCAATATAGTCACCATTGAAAGAGTGATAAACGTTCCGAAGCCGTACAAGCACAGGCTATCCCGCAGTTCTCCGCCAGCATGCTCTCGCTTGCAATGCTGGAGAAGCTTGGAACGCCTTGTAAAGTCGGCTTCATAGACCTCGGTGGTATCGCCAAAAATATAAGTTTTGTTTTCTTCCGGAATATCTGACATGCCTTCGACCTCATTAAAAATTTGACAATGTTTTGACAATTTATCATAGTAAATATGAATGGTAAAAGCTTTGTCCAAGCTACCATAATTATACCACTGCAATGGTCAAATTTATACTTCATTTTCAAAAAACACTAATTATTTGATTTTCTGTGCTTAATTGTATGTTTGATTATTGAAAAAATACATAATATAATGTCGTTGACAGGCGGACATGTTTGTCAGCGATTTCACGGCACATGGGTTTTTTGGAAAGAGGCGATTGTATTGAAACCAAAAAAGCGTATTGACAGAGCACCCCAAAGTGATATACAAAAAACAGCCGAGAAGGCTTGTAATCTTACAAATTCATCATACGCAACGACGAATTTGCAAAAGTTCACAAACGTAGGCACAACAGCAACCCCAACGCCCACACATGAACCTGCAATGCCTGCGGAAGTATACTATAATCACATGGAGAATAGTATAAGGACGGAAAAAGGAGTCAACAACTAATGATTACCACTGTTTCAAAGGAAACCTGCATCGGTTGCGCGTTATGCCCCACACTTTCACCAGATTTATATACAATGGATGACGACGGCAAGGCTATACCAATTAAAACCGGAGTGCTCAGCACTCAAGAGGAAATTGACGCAGAAGAAGCTGCCGATTCTTGTCCAGTAGACGCAATCGAGGTTAAGTAAGCGTGATAATGCAAGCTTGGCTTAAGTAGCTAAGGCTACTAATATGGGAGCGGCAGCAATGCCGCTCTCTTTTATACCGCGTTTACCCTTGTTTTTACATATACTTTCATGTATTATATACCCAGAAATATACCAGAGCATCCCATAAGCATCCCAGAAACCTGCAACAACTCTTAGGAGGCGTCAATGAAATACAAATGTAAATATTTATACATAATTTTAGCGTTTTTAGTGTTGTTTCCAATGCTTTCAGCCTGCTCAAAGGGCGTAAGCCCCGCAGTGCTTAATGTATATATCGGCAGCGAAATAGGAAGCTATGACCCGCAATTTTGCGTAACTCCTGAAGGCGGCACAATTGCTCTCCATCTTTTTGAAGGTCTAACGAAAATCAACAGTAAGGGTAAGGCTGAACTTGCAGCGGCAAATAGCTACGAGCTTAGCGAGGACGAGCTTGTGTACACCTTTTCCTTGCGTGACGGTATCCGTTGGTCAGACGGTAAAACCGTAAAATCTACAGATTTTGTATATGCTTGGCAGCGTTTGGTAACGCCTGAAAACAATGCGGAAAGTCGTTGTCTTGTGGATATGGTGGAGGGCGTTACTAAAATAATTTACCCCAATACAGGCTACAGCCCCACCCAGAAGGACATTGAAGCCATCGGCGTCAGGGCGATTGATTCAAGAACGATTGAGTTCAAGCTAAAACGGAAATGTCCGTATTTTCTTGAGGTTTTGGCGATGCCCGCGGCACTTCCTGTGAAGCGTGACGTGGTTGCCCTTGGTTCTGAGCAGTGGACAATAAACCCTGAAACCTGCGTAGGAAATGGTATGTATTCCCTGTCTGAGTACCGCGAGGATGCAATCGTACTAAAGCGCAATACAAACCATTACGCCTATAAAACAGCGGGACCAAAGGAGATTGTATTTCACCTTTATGACGAAAATACGGCGCGGACTGCCTATGAAAATGGAGAATTATCCTTTAGTGAGGCGATTCCTGCATCTGACTCCGAAAAAAGCGATGTCATTAAAAATGACAGTAACGGTACGTTTTACTTGCTGTTTAACACTGGAAATGAGCCTTTTAACAACCCGAATGTTAGGACAGCTTTTTCACTTGTTATGCCGAGGCAGTCATCTTACGGAGAACAGACCAATTATACGGCGGCTTTCTCCTTTGTGCCGCCAACTGTGGCTGGGTATAAATCTTCGTCGAGGTTTAGTAAGGAATATTACTCTACAGACCCTAACGAACTATTAAAAAACGCTGAGACAGCAAAGGAGATTTTGGCACAAAATGGATATCCCGATGGCGTGGGATTGCCGGTGATAAAATATGTTTTCCCCAATTCACCTCAGCAGCTTGCCATAGCAGAACGTGTAAAGGAAAACCTACAGGAGTTTTTAGGGGTAAGCGTTTCCTTGCTGGGCTTTGAATGGCAGGAATTTATAAACCTGCGTATCGAAGGAGATTTTCATATAACGTCAGCCTCTTGGATAAGCGATTTTAGCGACCCGATGCCGTTTTTAGAGTTGTTTACCTCAACAAATGTGCTAAATGATGCTCGTTTTGTAAATGAAGAGTATGATTCTCTGCTAAAAAAGGCTGCAAACTCAAATAATGTGGAGTTTAGATTCAATTTTGCAGAACAGGCGCAGGATTTACTAATTCGTGAAGCACCTATAGCACCGCTGTTTTTCTACGCAGAGAATTATCAAGTGAAAAGTAATTTGAAAGGCTTTTACGCCACCAGAAATGGCTATAAATGCTTTATGAATGTTACGTTTTAGTGCTTGCGCCATGTGACATGAGGCGTCCACCCGATTGCGGATTTCAGTGAATCGTTGGAGAAGAAGGATGCGTGACCCTCCATGTTAGTCTTTAGTGCGTCAAAAAGGTGGGGGCAGAACTTTTGAATAAGTTCACGGGTAGGCTCAAGTGCCAGAGAATCGTCAGCATTGAGATAGTAACAGGCGTGATTTGGCAAACCGCCTGAATATGCGGCTTCTGTCAGTAAAACATGGGCGTTTGCGCAATCCTCCAAGGCGATGAAGGCGTTGAAAACGCTCTCAATTGACGTTGCTGCCGTAACACTTCCGGCATGACGCTGACGCATTTCCTCGTTGATAATCCAGCCTGAACGCAGTGCATAGGTGTTCATTCCGTACGCGCTGTAAGCCTTTAACATAAGCTCGCCGCACGCCTTGGAAACTGAGTAGGAATCCTCTGGGTCGCAGGGGTGATGCTCGTCAATGGGGAGATACTTAATCGCAGGAGCATGTGGGCTGATTCTGAAAACATGCCCAAAAACGCAGTTTGAGCCTGTTTGGACAAAGGTTTTTACCCCTGCGCGTAATGCCGCTTGAAGCATGTTGTACAGCCCCATCACGTTGGTTTGCATCGTCGTGGGTATTATGTCGAGGTTTTCGTATGTTGCGCTGCCGACGGTGTCCGTTGGCGTAGGAGCGGCGGCGATATGCACCACTGCATCGATGTTTTTGTTTTGAGTGGCGTCCACGCAGGTTTTAAGGTCGTTGCAGTCTCCCTCAATCCATGTGTAAATCGCTGCAAGCTTAGGTTTTTTGCGGCTCATTAGTACTAGTTCGTGACCACGTCGAAAAAAGTCCTCTGCCACATGCTTGCCTAAATATCCGCTGGCCCCTGTTAGAAATATTTTCATCAGCGACACTCCCTTAAATTTATTTACTTCCATTACATCATGCTCCCTTAACCCTGTCGCTCTAGCACCCATCAATGCCTTGGAAGGCGTTGACGTGTGCTTGCGCTTTTCGTGAAAATATGCTAGCATATTTTCACTACCGGGTTAATCCGCACTTACTATTATTTTACCACTTTCTAAAATAATAACAAGACAAACTCGCTGTAGCATGTTTACTTTTTATGAATTTTATGTTAATGTTTATCAATGTGGGGTGATAATTATTAAGTACTTGAAGGCACATGCTTCGTCCATTTTTGCGGGCATGAGCATTTCTGTCGCCGTGTACATTTCGACAATCGTTGCCTACTCTGTTGACAGTCCAAGTATTGCCCGCTTACTTGCGGCGATTGTGTTTCCCATTGGGCTACTCTTGTGTTTCGTTACAAAAAGCAAGCTGTTTACAGGACAAACACTTCTGCTTAAGTCGGTTCTCAGGGGGGAAATGACGCTTGCGAAGGCTCTTCTCAGCCTGTTGACCACATATTGCGGGAATATTATCGGTTCGATAATCGTAGTAGCGGTACTGTTAAACGCCCGCTCGAGTGTCAATCAAGCAGTTGTTGATACTATTAACGCTGCGGCGCAGTCAAAGGCAGGCGCAAGCTTTTTGGCGGTGTTGCTGTCTGGCATAGTGTGCAATTTGTGTGTTTCGGGGGCGGCGGAGCTGAAAAGCCGAGGATATCATACCGTGATATCACTGATTCCTGTTTCGGTTTTCGTTTTACTGGCAACGGAGCATGTTGTTGCAAACTTTACGTACTATACACAAGCTGTTTATACAGGTGCTCTAAGCTTCGGAGCTATTCCAATTAACCTGTTGGCTGCAACTATCGGCAACCTACTTGGCGGATTCTTCATTTCGATATTTTCATACAAAACCAAATAATCAGGAGGAGTTTTATGCAATACGGACATTTCGACAACAAAACCAAGGAGTATGTCATCGACAGACCCGACGTGCCAGTATCGTGGACAAATTATCTAGGGGTAAAGGATTTATGCACAGTTATCTCTCATAACGCAGGTGGATATACATTCTACAAAACACCTCAATACCACCGTGTAACCCGCTTTCGTCCAAACGGAGTACCGCTGGACAGACCGGGGCACTACGTATATGTCAGAGACGACGAAACCGGGGAGTTCTGGTCATTGAGTTGGCAACCTGTGGGCAAGCCTTTTGGTGACGGCGAGGGTCAAGCTCGCTATGAAACAAGGCACGGGCTGTCATACTCTAAGTTTTCCTGCGATTATCAAGGTATTCAAGGGGAGCAAACCTTGTTTATACCTGTTAATGACCCCGTGGAAATCTGGGATGTGGTGCTGAAAAATACCACGAACCGCCCGCGCAAACTAAGCGTATTTTCCTACTGCGAATTTTCCTACCACCACATTGAAATGGATAACCAAAACTTCCAAATGAGCCTTTACGCAACAGGCGCAGACTGCAAAGACGGCATAATTGAGTACGACCATTATTACGATGAAAAAGGCTTTCAATATATGGCTGCATCCTTTGAGCCTGACAGCTTTGACTGCCGCCGTGACGAATTCCTAGGCTCATACCGCACAGAAACAAACCCAATCGCTGTGGAAAAAGGCGTATGCACCAATTCTCAGGGCACAACAGGCAACTTCTGCGGAGGACTGCACAAGCGTCTTGAGCTAAAACCCTTTGAAGAAGCAAGTTTCTTCTTCCTTCTCGGCGAAGGCAGACGGGCTGACGGCGCAGAAATGCGGAAAAAGTACAGTGCACCAGAGGCTGTAAGCAATGCCCGTGACGAGCTGTCACGTTTCTGGTATGACAGACTGTCCAAGCTGCAAATCCGTACTCCCAACGCTGAAATGGACACCATGCTCAATGTTTGGACGATGTATCAAGCTGAAATTAACGTTCTATTCTCACGCTTCTCCTCCTTTATCGAAGTTGGCGGACGGACAGGACTTGGCTACCGTGACACAGCGCAGGACGCCATGTGTATTCCCCATGCCGAGCAAGAGGGATGCAAAACCAGACTGCTCCAGCTGTTACACGGTCAGGTTTCCCAAGGCTACGGCTTGCACCTTTTTGAGCCGAAATGGTTTATGGAAACAGAGGAAAAGCAGAGCTTTAAATCTCCAACGGTTGTCCCAACTCCTGACAAAAATAGCATGATTCACGGTCTTAAGGACGTTTGCTCCGATGATGCTCTTTGGCTTGTCACCGCAGTAGTCGAGTACGTCCGTGAAACAGGGGACTCAGGCTTCTTTGACGAGGTTATCCCCTTTGCAGACGAAGGAAGCGCAACTGTTTACGAGCATATTAAGCGCGCCTTGGAGTTTACAGCGTCTCAGCTTGGCGCACACGGCATATGCAAAGGTCTCCGTGCGGACTGGAACGACTGTTTAAATTTAGGCGGCGGCGAAAGTGCCATGACTACTTTCCTGTATCACTGGGCAATGGTTCATTTTGTCGATGCCGCCCGCTTCCTCGGACGCAATGATGACGCTGAATTGTTTGAAACCCGCGCAAAAGAGCTGCAAAAGGTTTCAGAGGAACAGCTATGGGACGGCAAATGGTATCTCCGCGGCTTCACCGCCACTGGTCGTAAAATCGGCTCAGATGCGGCAACAGAGGGCAAGGTTCACATGGAGTCCAACACATGGGCGGTTATTTCAGGTGCGGCCAGCAGTGACCGCGCACTGTCATGTATGGACGCAGTGGATGAATACCTGTACACTGATTACGGCTTGATGCTCAATGCCCCAAGCTTTAGAACGCCTGACGATGAACTTGGTTTTGTCGCCAGAGTGTACCCCGGCATTAAGGAAAACGGCGCAGTTTTCAGCCATCCAAACCCATGGGCATGGGTCGCCGAGTGCATGAACGGACGCGGCAGCAGAGCCATGAAGTTCTATAACGCACTGTTACCCGCACTTCAAAACGATAAAATCGAAATCCGCAAATCAGAGCCGTACTCTTACTGTCAGTTCATTATGGGCAAGGAGCACGAGCTGCACGGTCAGGCAAATCACCCGTGGATGACAGGCACAGGTGGCTGGGCGTATTTTGCGGCTACCCGCTATATGCTAGGTATTCGCCCTGAGTTTACAGGTCTGAGAATCGACCCATGTGTTCCCGCTGACTGGGATGCCTTCTTGGTAAACCGCGTATTCCGAGGTGCAACATACCGCATTACGGTTACGAACCCCAAGGGCGTCGAAAAGGGCGTTAAGTCCGTAAAGGTCAACGGAAAAATTATTGATGGCACTGTGATTGACTTCCAAACCGAAGGCGCAGAGGTAGCCGTTGAAGTTGAAATGGGCTAATGGCAATTTATAACTAGAATTAGGACGAGTCTGACATTCCAAGGCGTTTTATACGCAGGAGGGTCGGCTCGTCCTTTTGAGTCGCTTTATTGTTCAAAAGGTTGAATAAATGCGGCATATGTGCTACACTGGGCTGGAACTTGTACTGGAGGTATCCATATTTTTTCACCCGTCAGAAAAATAAAGAGCTTCTTTAATTATCTTTCAATTGATGTGCTCACAGTAGTGTTTGTGCTTGCATGTATTTTTTGCTCCTACGAAGCTCCGCAGGCGTCACTGTTGGTCACGGCGGCACTGGCAATCCTTACTGCCGTCAAGCTTATAAGGGGGACTGCCAGAGTTACGTGGCTGCTATGGCCGCTGTTCGGTGTGCCGCTTTTCTACCTTATTTCCGCTATCGCTCACGGACTTACGGCGTACGGGCTTGAGATGACTGTCCTCTGGTGTGTCCCTGCGTTTTGCTATATGTCTATCTCCACGCGCAACGCAAAACGCGCCGTACAGACAGCAACCATTCTTGTGCCCACGATTCTCGCAGGACTAAGCCTATTGGGTAGTCTAAATATACCTTTTATTCCCAACACATTTACGCCGTCAGGCTTTAACTCCGATATCAGAGAGAGATTGCAGTCACTTTTGTATTATGCAAATGTAGCAGGCTCGTTGTTTTCCTGCGGATTTTTCTCGTTGCTTAGCTTTAAGCCTTCAAATCGGAGCATGAAATTACTCAAGCTCGTTGCAGGAATAGTCCTATTGGTGGCTCTTTGGCTGACGAAGTCACGGTTTTCCATTGCTATATTTGCGGTTTTGCTAATCGCATGGCTGATAATTACTAAAAGCACACATCAAAAGCGCACTCGGCGGCTGCTTTTGTATATCGCGGTGCTGGCTGTCAGCCTTGGTGCGGTGTACTTTATAAGACCTGATATATTAATGCAGTCAAGCCTTGCACTGCGGTTAGTGTACTTTCAGGACGCTATTAAGGCGATTATGTCTTCGCCGTTACTGGGACTGTCGCCAGGGGGCTTTGGGGCGAAGGTGTATGAGCAGCAATCGGCGATTTATTACACAAATCTTGTGCATAACGGGTTTCTCCAAATCGCCGTTGACGCAGGACTTCCAGCGTTGTCAGTATTCTTAGTGCCGCTAATAACCTCTTTTTCTAAAAAGAAAGCGGGCAGCGGTTTTTCCGTTGTTTTAGTTATGCTACTTTTGCACTCTCTGGTGGATATCGACCTATCCTTCACCCCTGTGTTGATGCTACTGGGTAGCTTGATTGCAAATCAGAACCATAAAACAAGCCCCGCGCAGCTTGTCAATCTACGAAAGGTGAAAAAGTTCGGAGGCGCGGCGGCGGTAATCGGGGTTGCGGCGGTTGTGCTGTACCTGTCGGCAGGGGAGACACTGTATTATGTCAGCCAACGGTTTTTCGATGTTGACAAGGAAAAAGCTCTGAGCCTAATGCATTCGGCTAATCGCTTGTTAAATGACGACTGGCGTGTAACTAGAGATATTTCCAAGCTTTTAATCGAAACCGACCGCCCCGAGGAGGCAATCAGTACCTTGGAAAAGTCCGATAATCCGCTGATTAATAAAGCGGTTTACTATGAAATTTTGTCCTATGCGTACTATGCCGTTTCTGACTTCGCAGGTTGGACAAAGGCAACGGAGGAGCAGCTCCGTGTTGCGCCAAGACGGCAAGAAGCCTACGATTTACGAGAAATAGCTCTGAAAACTAATCTTGCGGGATTGTCCCCAGACGTGCTAGAGGTTGAAAAAAACAAGCTGAAGGCACTGGCAAACGAGGTCAACAGCACGATGAACGGCTTATCAAAATTCTTTTTAGATAGAGATGTTCAGATAAAAGTAAACACAGACAGGTGAAGAGATGGTAAAAAAGGCGAGATTCTATCAAACAGTGCTGATGATTATTCCGATAATTGTGGTGTTGCTAGCGGTATTTGTTAATATTACAGCCAAGGAGGTTATAGAAAATATCTTCCTTGACAGATACATTACCAATATGGAGCTACCGCCAATTGACGAAAGGATTATCTTGATTCTAGGAAGTGACAAATCCGTCAAGGAGATTGGAACATGGCCATGGCCTCGCGAATTATATTCCAAGCTTTTTGACCAGTTAGCGGACGCAAAGGCGGTGGGATTTGATATTTTGCTTGTTGATGAAAGCAACGAGACTAGCGATAATGACCTTGCGGAGGCTATAAAACGGCACGGCAGAGTAATCCTTCCCTATGTGGAAGAAGCGGGCAATAAGAGCAATATTCACTCTCTCTATAAGTTTCTCGCAGTAGCCGCAGGTGAGGGCTTTGTAAACGGCTTGATAGACAGTGACGAGATTACGAGGTCATACCGTCTGCTGCAAGAAAACGAGATTATCGCGCCGTCCTTCGTGCTAGCGTTGTTAATGGCGGCGGGGTACAATGTTGACTGGGATTATAATTCCGACGGCAGTGTAGAATTTACAATGACCTCCGATTCTGTTGAGAAAATGATAACCCTTAACTCAGATTATTCGTACATACGTTATCCATTGTCCGCCGACAAACTTGAGGTTTACGATTTAGCTGATGTTATAAACGGCAAAATTTCCAAGGATGTTTTTAAAAATGCAATTGTTCTTGCGGGATTAAACGCCGCAGGGGCATCAGATATCGTGACGACTTCGGGGGGAATTGTTTCAGGTACACAGTTTAACGTTGAAAGCCTGATTTCGCTTCTTTCGGGGGTTAATCCTCGGAAGATAAACAGCGGAGTTCTTGCGGTTTTGGTTCTTGTTACGTTTTTCGCCGTTTGGAGCATTGCATTTAAGGTGAGAAGGGGATTGAGCTGGATTGCACCGCTGCTGATTATGCTGTTGTGGGGCTTTACTGCGCAAATTCTATTTAGTAACGGCATCCTTTGGCTGAGCCTTGTGCCGCTGATACTTTCCGCGGTACTGTCGTACCTGTTTGCACTGCTAAGCAAGCTTTTGTCAGCCTCCATAGACATTCAAACCCACTCGGTATCAATCGATTCATTGCTTGGGCTTGGCAAAACGCTGTCAGACGGCGAGAAATTCACGACCTTTGAAGAATATATGTCCGCATTGTCTGAAGAAATTGAGCAATCCACAGGTATAAAGGTGCTAAAACCCTTACTTAACGAGGCTGACGAGGAACTTCGGGAACTTCTAACCAGAGATAGCGGCGACGGTCTGACAGTGATGTATAACAGCACGACTGGTACACTTCGGCATCGCATATTAATGAGGCTACCCATTGTCAGTGAGCAAAACACGGAAAGCCGTTACGCACTACTTGGAATGTCTGAAAAAGTTGGAATGACGACTATTAAGAGCGTTGTAACCATTGTGGCTACTGCATATGTATACTTTAACGCTTCTCTGGAGGCGAAAAAGAGTACAGAGATGTTCTTCAACATAATTCAGTGCATGATTGCTGCGATAGACGCAAAAGACCCTATAACCAGCGGACATTCTCAGCGTGTAGCGGAAATGTCTCAGCAGATTGCAACATGGCTGAGCTTACCAAAGCCGCAGGTAGAACGCATTAGGTTTGCGGGTATGATTCACGATTTAGGTAAAATTGGCATTCCAGACAGCGTGCTGTCCAAGCCTGGTCCTTTTTCGGACAGTGAATTTGACGCAATGAAGAAGCACCCGAACCTCGGAGCAAGCATTATCCAGCGCATGAGCCTTGAACCTGACATTTTAGACGGCATTCTTTACCACCATGAACGACTGGACGGCAAGGGTTATCCCTATGGTATCGGAAATGCCGAGCTTACGCTGACGCCGAGGATTATTAAGCTTGCAGACGTGTACGACGCGCTTATCAGCGAAAGGCAGTATAAAAAAGCGTGGTCTGTTGACCGTGTGCTGAATCTGATTAACGATGGCATCGGTACAGAGTTTGACGAAGAAATCGGGCGGCTTCTCATTGAAAGGCTTAAGCCTGAGGGTTGGCAGCCGTCAGCACATAAGGCGGCGGCAGGTGGACTAAGTCAGTTTGTCATCGGTAAATATGAGAGCGTTTTTCAAATGCATATGACCGTTGCAAAGTCAGATGAGATAAATAAGCTCCTAGATGTCACGGAGAACTCATTTTCTGAAAGTTTAACCTGCGAGAAAGATTTTTTTGGCGTTCAATGGTACGGTAGCTGTTACGACATGGAGTTTCTAATCCGCAAGCCCTTGATTGTTCACGCGGAGGGAGAAAATTTGCTTTTCGCGCTACGAAGCAGCGGCAGTGTTAAATTTATAATTTACCATTTTTTAAGAGGCTTTCTCACCGCAGGTACGGTTGTATGCACGGATGAACATATTTCCTCGGTAAAGCAGACTCTTGGCGAAGAAGTTGCCGCCGCGGCTGATTTTAGTGTGTACGAAAAGGGTAGAATGAATGTCCTTTGCGGAGCAAATGCGGTGACGTATGTTATGAAGTCGGTACTTGAAAACTAAATGAGGTGAATGATATCAAAAATTTTACATTAGACAGTAAGGTCAGAGATATATACGCAAATCCAGTGGGGCATGACGCAATTGAGAAGGTTTTGCTTCAATTAAACGTTAAGCCATGGCTGATAACAAACCCAGTAGTCGCAAGCATTTCATTAAAACAACTGGCGGCGATGACGAAGAAAACAGTGGATGAGTCATTTTATACTGCGCTTATTAATCTTCTCAATACTGAGGGGAGTACGCCGAAAAATCAGCGTTCTCTTGCCCCAAAATGGTGGAAGGAAGCCGTTATTTATCAAATATACCCCCGTAGCTTTTATGACAGCAACGGTGACGGCATTGGCGACCTTCAAGGTATAATTTCCAAACTGGATTATTTGTCCGAGCTTGGTGTTGACGCGCTGTGGCTATCTCCGGTTTATGATTCTCCAAATGATGATAATGGCTACGATATCCGTAATTACAGGCAGATTATGGACGATTTTGGCACTATGGAGGACTTTAATCAGCTTTTAAGTGCCGCCCATAGCCATGGTATGCGCCTGATTATGGATTTAGTTGTAAATCACACCTCTGATGAACATGAGTGGTTTAAAGAAGCCTTGGCAGGAAATCCTGTCTATCGGGATTATTATCACTTAAAAAAGTCTAAAAAAGTGCCCAACAACTGGGAATCTTTTTTCGGCGGCTCAGCGTGGAATCAGTATGGCGAGGATTGGGGCTTGCACCTTTTTTCAAAAAAGCAGATGGATTTGAACTGGGATAATCCGACAATGCGGCAGGACGTTTATGACATGATTCGCTGGTGGCTGAGCAAAGGTGTAGACGGCTTTAGGCTAGATGTCATAAACTATATTTCAAAAACGGAGGGCTTGCCTGACGGTAACGAGTTTATTGGCAAGCTCATGGGCTTTTCTGGCGTGGAGAAGTACTTTTACGGTCCGCATTTGCATGAATATTTAGCAGAAATGCAGCGCGAAGCCTTTGCGCCCTTTGACGCTTTTACGGTGGGTGAAACCCCAGGGGTAGGCATTGAAATGGCAAAGCTCCTTGCTGAAGAGCATCGCAAGGAGCTTGATATGGTATTTGCCTTTGACATTTTAGAAATGCCCGGAAAGACACGTTTTGACCAATACATCTACGACTTAAACTATCTAAAAAGCTATATGATTAACTGGCAGGAAAACTATACAGGCTGGATGAGCCTGTTTTGGGATAACCATGACAACCCCAGAATGCTGTCCAAAATTGACCCAACCGGCGTTTACAGCATAGTTCTTGCGAAGCTGCTTGCAGTTATACAATTCACGCTAAGAGGTACTGTTTTTCTGTTTCAAGGGCAGGAGCTTGGTGCTGTCAACGGTGATTTTAAGGATATCAGCCAGTTTAGAGATGTTGAAAGTATCAACATGTACAGTTCTGAGCTGTCAAAAGGCTCTACTTCGGAGGCTGCGTTTAAAAAGGTGATGTCGGGCAGCCGTGACCACGCCCGAATTCCACTCAAGTGGACAAATGAAGGCGGTTTTTCCTTTGGAGAGCCTTGGCTGCAAGCGTCTGTAAGTATGCCGTCGGCGGAGCATCAAAGGAAAGATTCGACCTCGGTTTTGAGCTTTCACAAAAGGCTAGTCGCCCTGCGTAAATCGACAAAAGCGTTTACATATGGCGATGTTAGCTTTGAGCATAAGCATACTAAAGACTATTTTTATTACAAGCGTAGCATAAAGGGAGAAGTCTACATTGTGGAATGTAACTTGTCGCCTCATCCGCTCAAACGTCCGACAAAGCCGAAGGGTGAGGTTGTTATATGCAACTACGCGGGACGAGAGAGCTTTTTAAGACCCTATGAAGCGGTTATCTATCGCGGGGATTGCTGATAAAGCGCAAATGGCGGCAGATTTCTGCCGCCATTTTTGTTCCCGAATCCGCACAGCGGCGTGACTATGATGTGTGGTGCTATAGATATTTTTTTATCTGGCTAATTGCATTTTTTTCTAGCCGTGAGACTTGTGCCTGGGATATACCTATTTCCGACGCCACCTCGATCTGCGTTCTGCCGTCAAAAAAACGAAGAGCGAGAATGTGGCGTTCGCGGTCGTTGAGATGTCTGATTGCTTCTTTTAGGGCGATATGCTCAAGCCAGCGGTCGTCGTTATTGTTATTGTCAGAAACCTGATCCATGACACAGACAGAGTCTGCGCCGTCTGTATACACAGGTTCAAAAAGGGAGATAGGGTCTAAAATTGCATCCAAGGCGAGGACTACGTCTGCTCTGGGTATTCCGAGAGCAAGGGCTATTTCGTCCATGGTGGGTTCTTTTTGAGAGGTGGACATCAGCTTCTCTTTGGCTTGCAAAATTTTGTAAGCTGTATCTCTGATGGACCTTGAAACTCTTATTGAGCTGTTGTCTCTGAGATAGCGCCGAATTTCTCCAATAATCATTGGCATGACTATATATTATCGAAAATCAGCAATTGCAAGGGCTTCACCGTTCGGCAACGGCGGATATCCTCCATCGGCACAGCCGTTTTTCAAGCATATCCACTGAAAAGACCAGCATAAAACCGATTAGTCCCAGCCAGAGCATTCCCAAATACATTTTTGCATAGTCAAGACATACCCACATGTCCATAATAAAATACCCCATGCCGAACTTAGTGCCGTAGGTTTCAGTGAAGAACAGCACCGAAACTCCCGTTGCAAAGCCGATTCGCAGAGAGCTAAGGATATTGGGTACGGAGGCGGGGATTAAAATTTCTTTTATTATCCACTTTGGCTCCGCTTTTACGGCATTAAAGGGTATAAAATATTCATGAGGAATGTTTTTGACCCCGTCCCGGACGGATATAATAATTTGAAAAACCATAACCAATACAATCAGGAATATTTTAGAATTGTCTCCGATGCCAAACATCAGCATAACCAAGGGCAAAAGAGCTATTTTTGGTATGGGATTTATTACATACAAAATCGGAGATACCAACCCATCGGCTTTCTTGCTGTACCCAAGTAAAAGCCCAACTGGTATGCCGATAACCAGCGAGATACTCGCACCTACGAACAGGCGAAACAGACTGTACAGACTGTGCAAAATAAGCTCGCTGCCACACTGGGTAAAAGCAATGACGATGTCTAGGGGCGACTTAAACACCATTCGTTGCAAAACCATTGCAAGCCCTTGCCAGACAAGAATTATTACCGCACCCACAATTAATTTTTTCATATATGAATTATTCTTCCGTTCATATACTCAGCCTCAAACGTGTCATGAGTGACAAAAACAGTGGTGATGGCTTTTTCACGCTGTAGGCTGAGGTAGAGCTTCATTATTTCCTCTTTAATTTCCATGTCCAGAGCGGAAAACGGCTCGTCAAGTAAAATTATTTCTGGCTCATAATAAAAAACCTGACCTAAAACTACACGCTGATATTCTCCTCCGCTGAGCCTGTTGGAAAACTTATCGCGCAGCTCATAAATGCCGAGACGTTTCATTAGGGCAGTAAGTCGTTCATCGTCAGATGGCTGGGCTGTGGTTTTTACTTTATGGAGTAAGGCTACGTTTTGAAGAGCTGTTTTCCATGGAAGCAAGCATTTGTTTTGCGGAACGAAACCCAAGGCAGCCTCAGCTTTAAAGCTAAGACTGCCGTCAAAATCTTTGTGAAGCCCTGCTATGATTTTTAGCAGGGTTGATTTGCCTGAGCCGGATTTACCGATTACTGTCACCGTTTCACCTTTTTGGACAGTAAGCTGAAAATCTCTCAAGGCGCAGACCTCGTCACCATAAAACGCCTTTTGGATTTGAAGCTCAATCATAGTTAAAGACTAAGTTTTTGTATTCAAAGGTTTCCTTTATAAGCTCTTTGCTTAAAAGCCATTCCATTCCGCTGGCTACTGTAGCTTCGTCTGGCAGCTTTGCGTGCTCGTATTTAGGCAGTTCAATGTCGTTTGCGGCGGCGGGGAGTGCCATTTCTTCAATGACGGCGGGCATAAACTCGCTTTTGTCATGAGTGGAGATGTAATCCACGGCTTTGTTATATGCGTCATAGAAATCCTTGATTTCCTTTTTCTTACTTTCGGTGGTTGCCTTGGTGAAAATGAAAACGCCCGGATTAATTCCCAAATCTGTGGACAACTTTAGAAGCGTTCCGCCTGAAGACACAGCGGCGGTGACATATGGCTCGGGCACAGCAATTGCAGAAATTTGATTATTGCTTAAAAGCTCCAGTCTGCTCGGGATTTTTGGCACTGCTGTTTTATTAACTGTTATATCTGTTCCACTGTCCTTGATAACCATATCGGTCATAAATTCGATGACTGTGTTCAGGCTAAGACCAATGTCCTTGCCGTTAAGACCCGCAACTGTGTCAATACCTGAGTCTTTAGAGGCAATTATGCCGTATTTTCCGTGGGTCATAGAGGTTATATAGACAGGGAAGCCGCCATTGTGGGCAAGACCGACGGCTAAAACGTCTGATATCGTACCGTCAAGGCTGTTTGCAAAAAGTGCGGTGT
>JAVBKA010000137.1:0-8627 GCA_031546715.1 Oscillospiraceae bacterium
GCTAGCGGGAACAGAGCTGATACGCAGAAAGTTAGGGCATGACGCGCACACGCTTACCCTCACGCTTCTCCTCACCTCAGAGGGGCAAAAAATGGGGAAAACCGCAAAGGGCGCACTATGGCTTGACCCAAATAAGACCTCACCCTATGATTTTTACCAGTATTTTAGAAACACTCCCGACGCTGACACTGTTCCGTTCCTGAGACGCATGACCTTTGTTCCTCTTGAGGAAATTGCAGAAATGGAAAAACTCGAAGGTCAGCAGCTTAATGCGGTTAAAGAACGGCTTGCCATGGAATTAACAACCCAGATTCATGGCGAAGAAGAAGCTAAAAAGGCTCGTGAGGCGTCTAAGGCACTGTTTTCAATCGGTGGCAGCAATGAGGATATGCCCACCTCAAGTATTGCCTTTGAGGACGAAATATCTGTAATTGACGCTGTTGTTCTAGCAGGACTTTTACCTTCAAAATCCGAGGCTCGCAGGCTTATTGAGCAAAATGGACTGGAAATCAATGGCGAAAAAGTAACGGATATTGCTGCCGTTCTCAAGGCTGAAATGTTTCAAGACGGTGGACTTATCGTTAAAAAAGGAAAGAAAACCTTTCATAAGCTAACTAAATCTTAAGAATTGCGGTGCATAGATGACCAAGGAAGAAGTCAAGCATATTGCCCATTTATCAAGACTTAGCTTTACAGAAGAAAAGCTAGATGAGTTTGCCCCCGCCTTTGAGCATATTATCGCAATGGTGGACACTCTCTTGGAGTGCCCTGTTGATGATATTACCGAAGCTGAGCAGCAGTACGAGGGCTTTTTACGACCTGACGTTGTTAAGCCTTCGATTCCGCGAGATATTTTACTGGCAGGCGCGCCGGCAAAAGAAGCCGGCTGTGTTGTTACTCCACGTACGATTGAAACGGAGGAAAACTAAATGCCGGAAAAGCTGTATACTAAAACTGCTGCAGAGCTTTCCGAGCTTCTTGTGAGCAAAAAAATAAGCTCTGTGGAGCTTACTGAAAATGTGTTTTCAAGAATAAAGGCTTGTGAGCCACTTGTTGGCGCATACATCACTTATGACGAAGAAGCGGCGATGAAAAAAGCCGTAGAGATTGATGAAAAACGAGCAAGAGGCGAGGATTTATCGCCTCTTGCTGGTGTACCTATGTCCATTAAGGACAATATTTGCGTTGCGGGAAGAAAAATGACAAATGCGTCAAAAATGCTCGAAAACTTTGTACCGCACTATTCGGCTACAGTTGCGGAGCTGTGCGACGAAGCGGGGCTTGTCTTAACAGGAAAGGTTAATCTTGACGAATTTGCGATGGGGTCAACCTGCGACAACTCAGCTCTGCAAAAGACCTCAAACCCCCATGACCTATCCCACGTTGCAGGAGGCTCATCGGGCGGAAGCGCGGCTTCTGTCAGTGCCGGAGAAGTGCCGCTGTCACTAGGTAGCGATACGGGAGGGTCTATTAGAGGACCTGCGTCCTATTGCGGTGTTGTTGGTTTAAAGCCAACCTACGGCGCAGTGTCTCGTTACGGCGTTACTGCCTTCGGTTCGTCTCTTGACCAAGTGGGACCCTTGGCGCGCTCTGTAGAGGATGCCGCGCTGCTGCTTGACGTTATTGCAAAAAAGGACTTGAAGGACGCACGGTCGAAAGCCGCGCCCTTTGGCTCTGTGGGCGGCAAGCTCTGCGATGATGTCAAAAAAATGAAAATTGGAATTCCAACGGAATATTTTTCAGCAGGTATCAGAGATGATGTCCTTGAGGCAATCAGTAAATCCGTTGATGGGCTAAAGGCGCAAGGAGCTGAAATCGTTGAAATTTCGCTTCCCATGATAAAATATGCAATACCTATTTACTATGTTATTTCATCCGCAGAGGCATCGTCAAACCTTGCAAAATTTGACGGCGTTCGTTATGGCTACCGTGCCAAAGATGTTGTTGACTTGCTTGATTTATATACCCGCTCCAGAAGCGAAGCGTTCGGCGATGAGGTTAAGCGAAGAATCATGCTTGGGACGTTCGTGCTGTCCTCTGGTTTTTATGACGCATATTACAATAGGGCAGTCAAGGCAAGAGCAAAGCTCCAAAAAGAATTTTCAGATATTTTCACCCGCTGTGATGTAATACTTACTCCTGCAACACCGTCTACCGCTATTAAAAGCGGCTCGATAATCGACCCTGTTGAAGCCTACATGGCAGATATTTGTACAGTTTCTGCAAACATTGCAGGTATCCCCGCTATAGCACTGCCTTGCGGTATCAGCAACGGACTTCCCGTAGGTGTGCAGCTAATGGGACCTCATTGGAGCGAGCATACCTTGCTTAACGCCGCATTAGCTATTGAAAGCCAGAGCGGGCTAAAAAATCTAACTGCTAGTGTGAAGGGGGTAGACTGATGGAGTGGGAAATCGTATGCGGCTTGGAAATTCATGTTGAATTAGCCACCGAAACAAAAGCCTACTGTAGCTGCAAGAACAGCTTCGGCGCGCCTGTCAACACTCAGGCATGTGAAATATGCACCAGTATGCCCGGCGTTTTGCCTGTGCTTAATGAAAAGGTCGTTGAGTTCGCTGTCCGAGTAGGGAAGGCTATCGGCTGCTCCATTAACCTAGTCAGCCATCACGACCGTAAAAACTACTTCTATTCAGACCTTCCGAGAGGCTACCAGATTACTCAGCAGGCAACTCCTATTTGCGAATGGGGAACTGTCAACTGTCAGCTTGGCGGCAGGAGTTTTCCTGTTAGGGTTAGAAGAATTCATATCGAAGAGGATACTGGTAAGCTACTCCACGAAAGCGGTTTTTCGGGAACTTTGATAGACTTTAATCGATGCGGAGTACCGCTGATTGAAATCGTTACTGAGCCTGATTTCCGTTCCTCAGAGGAAGCCTACGTTTTTCTTGAAACTATGAAGGGCATATTAGTTGAGCTTGGAGTTAGCGACGGAAAAATGCAGGAAGGCTCAATCCGCTGCGATGTCAACGTTTCTGTACGACCCTCGGCGCAGTCGGAGTACGGAACAAGAATAGAAATGAAAAACGTCAGCACGTTCAGCGGTGCTAAACGTGCTATTGACTATGAAGCTCAACGTCAAATCAAAGCCCTTGAAGCAGGGGAGAAGCTATACCAAGAAACACGGCGCTGGGACGATGCCCTCGGGGTGAACACTATTATGCGCACCAAGGAAAACGCCAACGATTACAGATATTTCCCCGAAGCAGACCTACCGCCCATCGTTATTACACAGGAATACGTTGAGGCAATCCAAATTCCTGAGCTTGCCTATCAGCGTTTACAACGTTACTCCAAGGACTACGGATTATCTGAGTTTGATGCAGGTTTGTTAAGTGAGCGAAGCAGAAGCGAGTACTTTGAAAAGGCAATTAAAGCAGGCGGGCAGCCAAAGGCTCTTGCAAATTGGATTAATGGCGAGCTTTTTAAGCTTTTGTCAGATAATGAGCGGGATTTTTCAACGATTGCACTAACTCCGCAGTCTCTTTGTGAGCTACTCGGACTTGTTCAAAACGGAACAATTAGCAATACAGCCGCAAAACAGGTTTTGGAAAACATGTATCAAACAGGCAAGCCCGCTATGACAATAGTGAACGAGCTTGGTCTTGCCCAATTATCAGACGAAGACGCGCTTTCCGCTGTTGTTGACGAGATTTTGGCTCTAAATCAGCCCTCTGTTGAAGCATATAAGGCTGGAAAATCAAATGCGCTGGGCTTTTTAGTCGGACAGTGTATGAAAGCGTCAAAAGGTAAGGGCAATCCCGCAATTCTCAATAAACTGCTAAAAGAAAAGCTTGACGCTTAATGCTCGAAATATCTCGAAGTTTAAAACTTGAAGTTTAAAGCTCCACAACAAAACTTACTATGCCAGACACATAGGGCGCGATGGTGTAAAGCTGATAGAATACCGCAGTACCCCCTGAAACGAGATAGCTTTGCTCTGGGTCGAAATACTTTGTCATGTTGACCCGAATGTTGTCAAAGAAATAGTTTTGCCCCGCCGCCTGTTGCTCCTGTGCCTGTCTGACGCATTCCCGAATAACTTTTTTTCGGGCCGCACGGGGAATCAGTGGCGGCAGGGGATAACCGTCCTCAAGGGAAAAGTTGTCCGCATAGCGCACGGTATTGCCGTGAGCTCCGCCAGTGAACTCGTAGACATCGTAGTACAGTGAAAGTTTTTCATCTTGATTCCATGTAACGGTATACTTCATGGTCATGTTGTAGGGCGCAAAGGGATAGTCCTCGTACTTTGTAAGCATGTAGTGCTTAACTGCGTCCTTAAACAAAACTTTTTCCGCATATCGTTGCTTTTCTGCCAGCAGGTGGTCATAAAACCGATTGATTCTTTTTGCGGCTGCCTTGCTGGTTGTAGCGATTTCTGGAACACTGAGATCGTATTCAAGAACCACTACATTATCGTACATCAACGCGTTTTTAACGTTTTTTTCAGTAATCTTAGCAGATGTTGAAGTTTCCAAGCTGCACCACCATTTCTCCGACGACAGATTAGTGTAACTACTTATCCTCTGTCGTCGGGTGAGGTTGATAAGTATCCTTCTATGCGCTCTTGTTACAATCTATTAAAGAGCTCCAATACAATTTATGCAGTATTACATACAGAGGTGAGCCGATGAATATTAAGCTTGGTGAAGAACAGCTTCAAAAACTATACTCAGCAATCCTATCCTTAAAGACAGAAAAGCAATGCGCTGACTTTTTTGAGGACTTATGTACTGTGTCTGAGCTTCTTTCAATGGGGCAGCGTTACCATGTGGCGACACTGCTTAGTAAGGGCGTTGTGTTTACTGAAATTGTAAACGAAACAGGCGCATCCACTGCAACCATCAGCAGAGTGAATAAATCGTTGCAGCACGGCTCTGGCGGGTATAAGAGCGTCCTAAGCGGCAATGAAGGCGTATAGCACGCTGGCGTCAGCCTACGACGCTTTAATGAACCATGTGGACTATGGACTATGGTTGGACGTAATACGGCAGCACGTAGCTCACGGAGCGACCGTGCTTGACCTTGCATGTGGCACAGGTACGCTAACAGCACTGCTTGAAAAAGAAGGTTATGACGTAATAGGTGTTGACATATCTGCTGAAATGCTTATGCAGGCAAGAGAAAAATGCTCAGAGAATGCTCTGTTCCTACAACAAAGCATGACAAAGCTAAACCTGTACGGCACGGTAAATGCTTGCGTATGCTCTCTTGACGGTCTAAACTATTTATTATGCGATAAGGATTTTGCCGCCGCTGTCGGCAAGGTGCGGCTTTTTCTCGAAGCGGGCGGTATTTTTCTTTTTGACCTAAAAAAGCCAAAAGCACTTGAGGCGATGAACCAAAATTGTTTTGTAAGCAAAAGCAGTAATTCCTATTGTATTTGGGAAAGCACCCATGCTGACGATATTTTTATTCACGAGGTTACGCTGTTTAATAAGCGGGGAACTATGTGGGAAAAGTCCGCCGAGAGGCATAAGCAAAAAGCTTTTGAAAAGGACTTTGTCGTTGAAACCCTTCTGGCGGCAGGTTTTGACAAGATTGGAATTTTTGAACAAAACCAGTTTCAAGACCGTGATTTTTTTATTGCAGAAATATTTTAAAAATTTGGCAAATAGGTATTGACAAATCGCAAATGCTTTAGTATAATTACCTTCGCTGCCAACGAGTGTGGCGCTGACGTTTGGGAGCATAGCTCAGCTGGTAGAGCACATGCCTTACAAGCATGGGGTCGTAGGTTCGAGACCTACTGTTCCCACCACTCAGCTTTCTATTTATCATGGCCTGGTAGTTCAGTTGGTTAGAACGCTAGCCTGTCACGCTAGAGGTCGACGGTTCGAGCCCGTTCCAGGTCGCCATTTTACTGGAAAAACTGGATACATATTCAGTTTTTCCGTAAGACTTGCCTCTGTAGCTCAGTCGGTAGAGCAGAGGACTGAAAATCCTCGTGTCGTTGGTTCAATTCCGACCGGAGGCACCAAAAGAACGACAGTTAACAATTGAATTTAGTTGTTAACTGTTAGTCTTAGCAATTTCCAGCATTTGCGGGAGTGACTCAGTGGTAGAGTGTCACCTTGCCAAGGTGAAAGTCGCGAGTTCGAATCTCGTCTTCCGCTCCACAAAAGATAAAGCCGAGACGCAGTCTCGGCTTTATCTACTCTAAAAACGGCGCTATAGCCAAGCGGTAAGGCAAGGGTCTGCAAAACCCTCATTCCCCGGTTCAAATCCGGGTGGCGCCTCCAAAGCGTAGGCCCTTGCAAATACTCGTGTAACGAGTGTTTGCAAGGGCTTTGTCGTGTACGTAGAGATTTTTGCATCGGTCATTTTAGGATGTTATAGATGGTTTTGGTGGGGATAATTAAGGGATATCTTTGTTGGCAGGGGATAATTGAGGGATAGAATCTAGTTCCACTTCTGACGAGTACAAGCTATTCTGTGCTTGTAAAATCCCTTGAGTTCTGCTCTCGTCAGCGTGAGTGTATATGTCTGCTGTCATGCGTATGTCAGAGTGTCCAAGAAGATACTGGGCGGTCTTTAGGTCAATGCCCATTCGGTAAAGGTCTGTTGCATAGGTGTGGCGTAGGATATGTGGGGTTATGTCATCAGCAATTTTTGATTCTACTATTTTATTTCTATAAAGAACAGCTCCGCTGAAAATATCTAATGACCGAATAAAGCTACTCCACATTTTCACAATATGATTTTCAGTCAACATTTCGTTGCTTTTTTCGGGAGTGAACAACAGATTGCTATTTTGCTTTCTGGGCATCTGTTGTATTAATTCAATCAGGACATCAGGAATTGGTACTACCCTACGGCCTGCTTTAGTTTTCGTTTCTTTAACATGCGCACGGCTTCCAATGAATGTTACAGCTTTGGTTATAGAAACTGTTTTTTTTTACTAAGTCGATATCCGACCAAGTTAGGGGGATTGTCTCGCCACGACGTAGACCACAGCATAGCATAAACATTACCCATGTACCAGCACGATGATTCTTAGCTACAGCAAAGATTCCTTTGCGTTCAGTATCGGATAAGGCTCTACGTTCACCAATTGTTGTTTGGGGCATGGACACGCCTGGCATAGGGTCATTAATAATTAGCCCTTCAATTAATGCTTGTCTAAAAATCTGCTTCAAAGTTAAATATATTTTCTTAACATTGGAATGGCTTTCTCCGGCATGAGTATTAAGAAGCTCTTGCAAATTAATTGGTTTAATTTCACTAATTTTCATCCCTTGAATTAATCCAAAATAAAGTCTTATGATAGCTTTGTAGCGTTCATACGAATTATGCTCAAGTTTAGGCTTTTTATAAATCTCTACCCATTTTTCTGCCCATACTCCGAATGAGGTGTTTTTATTAACTATAAGCTTTCCTTGTTCATATTCTAGCCGTTTTTCAAGTAATTTCGCTTGAGCTTCGCGCTCTGATTTACCATATACAACTACACGTTTTTGCTTTCCGTTTTCAAAGCCAAGAACAAATGACTTTTTGTAGTAGCCATCTTTATTGGGGGGCTTTTTCTGCATGTATTGTACTCCTTTGTGTGATATACGTAAATATTGATGGGATAAAGTAAGAAAACATTCTGTTACAGTACTTTTAGTGTAATACAGAATGTTTGTAACAATTTATCTATGCAATAAATCTATTAATGACTTTATGCATTCTTCTATTTTGAGTTCATGTCTTTTAGGGCGAGTTCATCAGAAATTTCTATATTTCTATCTTGCATGTCTTTGATTTTAAGCAAGCCAAGGTAATGTTTAAGCTGAGCTTGTCCTTCAGGAGATAAGTCGGCAAGTTCAGAAAGTTCATTAAGTGCGTCTGTCTCTGTGCGAGGTGACCTTGATTGTGTATGCGGAGTAGGGTCATTTGTACGACTCAAAATGTAGTCTGAGGATACATTGTAAAAATTTGAAAGACTGTTTATAATGTCTGGATTGGGAGAACGCTTGCCAACTTCATAATAACTATAGCCTTCTGGAGTCATTCCGAGGACTTCCGCAACTTTTTTTTGAGTAAATCCATTAACTTTTCGGAGTTCTGCTAAGCGATTTGCAATCAATGATATCACCACTTTTCTATTATAAAAGAAGAATAACATATTGTTATACCAAGGTCAAACAACAACATGTTAGCAATTACACTTATTAGCCTGACAAATCTAACGTTTTGTTATACTATAGTTTAACAAAACGTTAGGGGTGAAATTTTTTGGGAATATTTATGAAAGAAAAAAGAGAAGTTAAAGGATTGACGAGAGCTCAGCTCGGGCATCTTTGTGGCATCTCTGAACAATTTGTTTATTATATAGAAACTGGTGGACGACGACCATCACCAAAAATTGCAAAAAAGATAGCAATTATTCTCGAGTTTGAGTGGACAAAATTTTATGATGATTCAGGAATTTGTGAATCAGATAAAACTAATGACCAAATTAATTAATATGAAAACAATTTGTTATATAAATTTCACGTCTTAGAAAGCTAAATTAGGTTTTGAAGGTGTAAAAATTACGATGGCGCATTTTGCAGTGAAAAAAATGTGAAAGATTAAAATGTTGCAACTTTAGTTTGTAAAAGTAATTCGAATTAGGTACAGGG
>JAVBKA010000011.1:0-16933 GCA_031546715.1 Oscillospiraceae bacterium
ACGAGAAACCGTCGAACGTATTGCAAACCTCGGGCGAACAAAGTTCGCCCCTACAACCACCAACCCAAAACGCAACAACCCTCCGTTCGTAGGGTGCGACGTCCACGGCGCACCGCCGTTCTTGCCCACGCACCGTACCCCCAGGAGGGACGTGCGCAACGCCGCTGTACTGTGTTGCGTTTTTTCTTGCGATTTTTTGGTTCGCGCGGCTCAGAGTTGGATTTCGAGTCGTGCGCGACTCGATAAAAGGCGTTGCCTTTTAAAACCATGAGCTTTTGAAAAAGCTCATGCAAAAGTTTTGCGCTTGACGCTAAAATTTTCTTTAATTTATACTCGCTTACTATATTCTTACCATTGCATAATTGACTTGTCAACGATATTATATTATTATCGTCAAATATCCGCGCATTTTGTGAGTATTATACAAACAAAAAGAGAGTGATGTACATTGCTAAATTTACAGGGCTTTATTAAAACCGTTACAGAAGCGTCCCTTTGTGTGGAGGGCGTTCACGTCTACAGCGAGGCGCACGGCGTGGTTCAGCATGTGTTTACAGGCGGGGAGCGGCGGCATATTTTCTCAGGCTCAAAGGCGTTTACCTCCATGGGCGTTGGCATTGCCGTAAAGGAATGTTTCTTTAATCTTACTGACCGTGTTCTTGATTTCTTCCCTGAGTACAAATCCGCCGCCGCTGACGGTTCGGAGAATATAACCCTCCGCGACCTGTTACAAATGCGTTGCGGACACGGCGACACGCTTTTCTTCACCGACCTCTTCCCAAGCAAGCAGTACAATGACTGGGCGGAGCTGTTTTTCAAGCTACCCATGACCTACGGGGTGGGGGAACGCTCTCAGTACGACAACGGCTGTACATACATGCTTGGGCGAGTTATTGAAAAATGTTCAGGGCTTACTCTCAAGGAGTACCTAGAGCCGCGGCTGTTTGCACCACTCGGCATCAACGATGTCACATGGGACACAGACCCCGCGGGGCATAGTCTAGGGGCAATCGGACTGCACCTGACCACGGCGGAATACGCCTGTATGGGGCGACTGCTGCTTCAAAACGGGCAGTGGGAGGGCAAGGAAATCGTTCCCTCGGACTATGTTCAAAAAGCCTGCACGGACATTGTTCCCACGGAGCATATCGACCCCGAATGCACTCAAGGGTACGGCTATCAGCTCTGGCGTTGCACCTATGACGGCGCATTCAGAGCAGACGGCAAGTACGGTCAGTTTTCCATTGTACTGCCTGAGCTAAGAGCCGTTGTGACCACGACTTCAAGATGCATCGGCAATGCAAACGACATTTTAAGAGCTGTATGGGCAAATTTAGAAAATTGTTAAAATATTACTACATTTTTAGCGAAAGAAAGGACTATTTACATGTTTGATTGCAAAAAAGAAGCACAAAAGCTAGTTTCTCAAATGACACTTGAGGAAAAGGTTTCCCAAATGTTGCACACCGCCGCCGCCATTGAGCGTCTCGGCGTACCCTCCTACAATTGGTGGAGCGAGGCACTTCACGGTGTCGCCAGAGCGGGGGTTGCCACCATGTTCCCCCAAGCAATCGGTCTTGCCGCAACCTTTGACACTGAACTTCTGGAGGAAGTCGCAACCGTGATTTCTGACGAAGGTCGGGCAAAATTCAACGCTTTTCAGGAAGAGGGAGACCATGACATATTCAAAGGGTTGACTTTTTGGTCGCCTAACATCAACATTTTCAGAGACCCACGATGGGGACGAGGTCACGAAACTTATGGCGAAGACCCGTACCTAACCTCTCGTTTAGGCGTTGCCTTTATAGAAGGCTTACAGGGCGGCGACCCCAAGGTCATGAAAACTGCCGCCTGTGCAAAGCACTTTGCCGTTCACAGCGGTCCCGAAAGCGAACGCCATGAATTTGACGCAATTGTCGATGAATACGACCTTTGGAACACTTATCTTCCCGCCTTTGAAGCGGCAGTTAAGGAGGGCAAAGTTGAAGCGGTTATGGGCGCGTACAACCGCACCAACGGTGAACCATGCTGTGGCAGCAAGACATTGCTTGGCGATATTTTAAGAGAAAAGTGGGGCTTTGACGGTCACGTCACCTCTGACTGCTGGGCTATCCGTGACTTTCACCTTCACCACAAAGTCACGGCAACCGCTACGGACTCCGTGGCTCTCGCCGTCAGAAACGGCTGCGACTTAAACTGCGGCAACCTTTACGGTCACTGCATCGCCGCCGTCCACGAAGGACTGCTTACCGAAGCCGAGATTGACACCTCCGTCACCAGATTGATGACCACACGTATGCGACTGGGGCTGTTGGGCGCGCCTGAAAACAAGGTGTACTCCTCCGTACCCTACGAAGTGGTGGACTGCCCTGAACATCGTGCCTTTAACTTAGAAGTGGCAAGAAAATCTTTAATTTTACTTAAAAATGACGGCACGCTGCCACTTAACACTAAGGCAATAAAAACCATCGGCATAATTGGTCCAAACGCGGACAGCCGCCGCGCGCTAGAGGGTAACTACCAGCCCACCGCCTCGGATTTTACAACTCCGTTACAGGGAATCCGTTCAGCCGCTGAAGCCGAGGGCATTCGTATTATGTACGCCCAAGGTTGTCATTTGTACAAGGAAAAATCTCACACCCTTTCCGCCATCACTAACGACCGCCTCTCCGAAGCCATCGCCGTCACAAAGCATAGTGACGCTGTGGTGCTGTGCCTTGGGTTGGACGCTGACATTGAGGGCGAAGAGGGCGATACTGGAAATCAATTTGCAGGGGGCGACAAAACTGGGTTAAAGCTGATGGTTGGTCAGCAGCATTTGCTCGAAAAGGTTGTTGAAGCCGCCAAGGGTAAGCCTGTAATTTTAGTGCTGATATCCGGCAGTGCCTTAGAGGTTTCATGGGCTGACGAGCATGTAAACAGTATAATCCAAGCCTTTTACCCCGGCGCACAAGGCGGAAACGCCATTGCCGACCTAATTTTTGGCAAATTCAGCCCCGAAGGCAAGCTTCCTGTTACGTTCTACCGCTCCGAAAGTGATTTGCCTGATTTCCGTGATTACAGCATGACAAACCGCACTTATCGTTACTTTAAAGGTCAGGCGTTGTACCCCTTTGGTTATGGTCTGAGCTACACTAAATTCGAGCTGTCTGATGTTAGCCATAAAGACGGTAAGGTTTTCGCCAAGGTGACTAACATCGGCGACATGGTAGGAGGTCAAGCCGTGCAGGTCTATGCACAAATAGACGGCACTAAGGAAAACTGGAGCTTATGCGGCGTTTCTAAGGTGTTCTTAAAGCCCTCCGAAACTGCCGAGGTTGAGCTGACTATTCCCTCTGCCGCATTTTCAAGATACGACGCAAATGGCGATTTGCAACCACTGACAGGCAAGCGCACTCTCCACGTCGGCTTTAGTCAGCCAGACGCAAGAAGCGTCCAGCTCTTAGGTGCTCAGCCATACGTACTGGAAGTGTAACCATGAAAAAGACGATTGCTCTGCTTGCGCTGCTGTGCTTTTGTCTTTCGGGCTGTACCCCTTCGTTGAATATAATCACTCCATCCCTGCTACCGACTCCTTCGCCCTCAGAATCCCCGTCTGCGTCGCCTTCAACCTCGCCCGAACCCTCGCCCGAGCCGACCCCTGTACCGTCACCTCCCCCCAATGCGCTGGTATTTGCCGACTTTGAAAACGGTATACCAGAGGGCTTTTCGGGAAGAGGTGATGACACTGTGGAAATTTCCTCGGAAATTGCTCACACTGGCGTTAGCTCACTGAAATCCGTGGACAGGACGAAAAACTGGAACGGACCTACACTAGATGTAACGAAATACATTCAAGCAGGTACTAAATACAGTATTTCCCTGTGGGTTAGGGCTGATGAATATGCCACCGTCACCCTCTCCGCTCAGGAGGGGGAGGGCGCAGGCGCATCATATGCCAACATTGCCACCACCGCCGTTAGTCCAGAGGCGGGCTGGGTGGAGCTTTCGGGGGAGTATCGGTTTAACAGCACGGAGTATGCCACAATATACGTTGAAAGCGGGAGCTGGGATATGTCTTTTTACATTGACGATGTTTGTTTTGCCAAGCCAGACGCTGTTGCGTTAAATTTCGACCCCTCATTGCCCTCTCTTAAGGCGATATACAAAGACTATTTTCTAGTCGGGAACGTCGTTTCCGACCGTGACTTAACAGGCTCACGAGCTGACGCGCTGAAACACCATTTTGACATACTTACCCCCGAAAACGCCATGAAACCCGGCTCTCTGTCAATGCTTGACGGCGTGTATGACTACTCTAGCGCAGACAAGCTTGTGGATTTTGCCGCAGAAGCAGGTCTGCTCATGCACGGACATACGCTGGCATGGCATCAGCAGTCCGCACCGTGGCTAGCTCCTGAGGGTACGGACTATGCACAGGCTCGCAAAAATCTCGAAGCCTATATTGCCAATGTCGCCACCCATTATGACGGAAAGGTAATCTCATGGGACGTTGTCAACGAAGCCATTAATGACGGCGCTGGTCCTGTTGGCTGGAAGGACGCACTGCGGAAATCGCCGTGGTATACAGCCTATGAAAACGGCGGTAACGGTTGGGATTACATAGAAGACGCCTTCCGTTTTGCCAAAAAGTACGCTCCTGATGCGGTGCTTTATTACAATGATTACAACCTAGATAACCCCGACAAAGCCTCCGCAGTCGCCTCCATGGTGAAGAGCATAAACGAAAAATATCAAGCCGAGGGCGGTAAGGGTCTGCTGATTGACGGTATCGGTATGCAAGGGCATTACAGTCTTGACACTAAGCCCGAAAACGTTGAAGCGTCTATTAACAGATTTACATCTCTGGGCGTGGAGGTCAGCATAACGGAGCTTGATGTGACGGCAGACGCGGCAGCTATCAACGGTATGACCGAGGCACTTGCCAAGTCACAAGGGCGGTTGTATGCGCAACTAATGTTGATTTTTAAGAAGCATTCTGAAGACATAAAACGAGTAACCTTTTGGGGAATTGACGACGGTACAAGCTGGCGCGCGCCCCGCTTCCCGTGCCTTTTTAACGAGGACTTGACGGCAAAAGAGGCGTTCTACTCCGTTAGTGACCCTGAGGGGTATTTGGAGCGATAATTGGCTTTTGTAAGGATTTACCACCCCGTCGCTTCGCGCCACCCTCCACAGAGGGGAATTTGGATGCGGTGGTTTACAGTTCGCTGTTTTTAGGGGAGTAGGATGCGTTATTTTTCCTATTCCCCTCCCTTGGAGGGGTGACAACCGCAGTTGGCGGGGTGGTTTACCTCCTGACAATTTTATAAACTAAATAAAGATTTACCACCCCGTCGCTTCGCGCCACCCCTCCACAGAGGGGAATTTGGATGCGGTGGTTTTAAAATCACTGTTTTTAGGGGAAGTAAGATGCGTTATTTTTCCTATTCCCCTCCCTTGGAGGGGTGACAACCGCAGTTGGCGGGGTGGTTTACCTCCTGACAATTCTATAAACTAAATGAGGTGCATCTATGAAAATGATTTTGCGCTGGTTTCCCTTTGGGGATGACAGCGTCACCCTTGAGCAAATTAAGCAAACCCCCGGTGTCAGCGGTGTGGCGACGTGTTTGCCGAAGATTCCCGTGGGGCAAGTTTGGGATATTGAAACCCTTAGTGTGCTTAAAAAGGAGATTAGTGACGCAGGACTTGAAATGGAAGTCATTGAAAGCGTCAATATCCATGAGGACATTAAAAAGGGTCTGCCCTCGCGAGATATGTATATTGAAAACTACATAAAAACCCTTAGAAACCTCGGCAAAGTGGGTGTAAAGTGCCGTTGTTATAACTTTATGCCTGTAATTGACTGGGTTCGCAGTGACGTATCTCTCAAGCTTGCCGACGGCAGCTATGCAATGGCGTACCGTCACGGCGAGGTGCTTAAAATGAACCCCTTGACCATCGCCGAGGACATGAGCTCAAAGGCAAAGGGGTATTCCATGCCCGGCTGGGAGCCTGAACGTCTTGAGGTTATGGCGAAGGATATTGAGTATTATCAGAGCCTGTCAGGGGAGCAGTATTGGGCAAATATGAAGTATTTTCTCGATGCGGTTGTCCCAATTGCTGAGGAAAATGACATTAAAATGGCCATACATCCGGACGATCCCCCGTGGTCACTTTTCGGACTTCCCAAGGTGATAAACAGCTTTGAAAACATTGAAAAGTTCCTAGCTCTTAACAATAGTCCGTCAAATGGCTTGACACTTTGTACTGGCAGTCTAGGCGCGAACCTGTCAAACGATATCCCGAAGATTATTTCCAAGTTTACAGGGGAAAACAGGGTGCATTTTGCTCATATCAGAAATGTTAAGCACCTAAATGAAACGGATTTTGACGAAAGTGCCCATCTCAGCTCCTGCGGCGACCTTGACCTTTTTGAAATTGTCAAGGCTTTTTATGACGCAGGTTTTACAGGTTACATCCGCCCCGACCACGGCAGAATGATTTGGGGAGAACAGGCTCGTCCTGGTTATGGTCTGTACGATAGGGCGATTGGGGCGAATTATATTTTGGGTTTGTGGGAAGCGATTGAGAAGATGTCGCGGTGATTGGGAAGCCCAAGGTTTGCTATGCATGGTGGTTGCTTTCGTCCGATTCAACGTAGAATCGGTATATTTTGGGGTAGACATTAAATTTTGTTAGTAGGTTGTTGTATTACGTTGTAGGGCAAGGGCTTGCTCTTGCCGTCCTCTTGGCGTTGCTGGATTTTGCGTAAATCGGCGTAGGGGCGAACTTTGTTCGCCCGAGGTTTGATGATACCTTTGGGGTGATTCGCCTAGGGCTTGCTGCAACTATGGTTTACTCTCATATTTTCTTTCGTTCCGCTCATGCCGCGGGGGCACTTCCTTTACGAAGGGTGGTAAAGACGATTGGCGGCAGACGTCTGCCGCCATCGTGCAAAGCACCCTTTTTCGTTGCTCAAGTGCCCATAGAACGTTTGCTGGCATGGTGGTTGCTTGCGTCCGATTCAGCCTAGAATCGGTATACTTTATCATCGACATTAATATTTGCTAGTCGCTCGTAGGAGCTACCCTTGCGGTCGTCCGAGGTTTCCCAAATTCCCCTCTGTGGAGGGATGCCCGAAGGGCGGGGTGGTACCCACGCAGGCACATTAATATGGAGGTTTTACAATGGAATTGAATGCGGGAAGTTTGAAAAATAAGTGGCAAGGTGTGGAGATTCCTAGCTTTGACTATTTAGAAATGGCGAAAAAAACTGCCGAAAGTCCCATTTGGGTGCATTTCGGCGCAGGTAATATTTTTCGGGGCTTTATTGCTGAGTTACAGCACAGGCTTTTAGAGGACGGCTTGAGCGACCGAGGTATTACGGCGGTTGAAACCTTTGATTTTGAGATTATTGATAAAATCTATACTCCCCATGACAATTTAGCTATTCTTGTGGGGTTAAAGCCTGATGGTACGACACAAAACACGATAATTGCAAGTATTGCGCAGGGTTTGAAGGGGTCTGCTGCGTTTCCAGAGGATTTTAGTAAGCTGGAGGGGATTTTTTCGTCTCCCTCGCTGCAAATAGCAAGCTTTACCATAACCGAAAAGGGTTACAGTTTGACGGACTTAAACGGCAAGCTTTTGCCGGTTGTCAGCGGGGATATTAACGAGGGCTTTTCCGCGCCTAAGCACACTATGAGCATTGTTACAAAGCTGTTACATGTCCGCTTTTTAGCGGGAGCGCACCCAGTTTCTATGGTGAGTATGGATAATTGCAGTCACAACGGCGACAAGTTACGGAATGCAGTCCTTGATATTGCAAAGGGTTGGCTGGATAAGGGCTTGGTGACCGCTGAGTTTGTGGCTTATTTGTCCGATACCGCAAGGGTGGGTTTTCCATGGAGCATGATTGACAAAATTACCCCCCGTCCTGCCGCGGTTATCCAAAAGCAGTTGGAGGGCTATGGTATTACAGGGATTGAGCCGTTGGTGACGTCGAAAAACACCTTTATCGCACCCTTTGTAAACGCTGAAATACCTCAGTATTTAGTCATTGAGGACATTTTCCCCAACGGTAGACCTCCACTTGAAAAAGCGGGAGTGTACTTTGCAGACAGAGACACGGTGAACAACACCGAGAAAATGAAGGTGACCACCTGCCTAAACCCTCTCCACACAGCCTTGGCGGTTTTTGGCTGTCTGCTTGGTTACAACAGTATTGCAGACGAAATGAAGGACGCTGATTTATGCGAGCTGGTGAAGCGAATCGGTTATACCGAGGGCTTGCCTGTGGTGGTTGACCCCGGCATTATCAGCCCTAAGGCGTTTATTGACGAGGTTATTAACGAGCGTCTGCCGAACCCGTTTATACCCGATGCTCCTCAGCGAATTGCCACTGATACCAGTCAAAAGCTGCCTATACGCTTCGGCGAAACTATAAAATCTTACCATAACAGCCAAACCCTTGAGACTCGTTCACTAGTGTGTATACCCTTGGCGATTGCGGCGTGGTGCAGGTATCTTTTGGGGGTTGATGATAGGCTTGCGCCTATGGAAATCAGCAGCGACCCAATGCTGGCGCAGCTTCAGGATATTCTTAAGGGCGTGAAAGCGGGGGAGCCTGCGAGCTATAAGCAAAATCTTATGGGTATTCTTGCTAATATTAATTTGTTTGCAGTGGATTTGTATGAGGTTGGGTTGGGGGAGAAAATAGAGGACATGTTTGCCGAAATGCTTGCCGACAGCGGCGCAGTAAGAAAAACGTTGCAGAAATATCTGAGTAAATAGCACAAAAGTTTTGCGTGAGCTTTTTCAAAAGCTCACGGATATTTAAGGCAGAGCCTTAAATCGAGCCTCGCAAGGCTCGAAATCCAACTCTGAGCCGCGCGAACGAAAATGTTATAAAAAGAACGCAACGCCGCTTCGCTTTGTTGCGTTTTTTCTTACGACTTTTTGGTTCGCGCGGCTCAAGGATGGGTTTCGAGCTGTGCGTAGCTCGATAAAAGGCTTTGCCTTTTAAAACCATGAGCTTTTGAAAAAGCTCAACCAAAACTTTTGTGCTATTAACTAAATTTTAGGCTGATATCGGCTGCTTTTACTGAATGGGTTAGTCCGCCAAACGAAATAATATCTACTCCGCAGGCTGCGATTGCCCTAATCTCCTCAAGACTCTTATCCCCCATATTACCAGACGCCTCCGCTAAGGCTTTGCCGTTTATAAACTGCACCGCTTCTGTCATTTGTGCCAATGTCATATTATCCAGCATAATAATATCCGCCCGTGCCTCCACTGCCTCCATTACTTCTTGCATATCAGACGTCTCAACCTCGATTTTCAGCGTGTGAGGGATGCCCTTCCGTGCCGCATTGACGGCGTTTGTTATACCCACCGACGCTGCGATGTGATTATCCTTAATCAGCACCCCGTCAGACAGTCCCATACGGTGGTTTGCGCCGCCTCCGCAACGGACTGCGTATTTTTCCAGCACTCTTAGCCCTGGCGTGGTTTTTCGGGTGTCTGTAATCCGAGCTTTATAGTCTTGTACAGCGTCAGCATATTTTCTTGTCTGTGTGGCGATTCCTGTTAAATGTTGAATAAAATTCAGTGAAACACGTTCACCTTTTAATATAGAACGTGCTTTTCCGGATATTTCAGCAATAATCTCGCCTTTTTTGACAACATCGCCGTCTTGAACCTTCAAGCTTACATTTACACTGTTATCAATCAGCGCAAACACTCGCACCAGAATATCCAGACCGCAAATTACCATATCTTCCTTTGCAATGTAACGTCCGTCCGACGTTTTATCAGCAGGAACGCAGTTATCTGTCGTAACATCACCCCAGCCGATATCTTCGTCTAATGCGGCTTGTAATAGCATATCAATATTCATATTGCACCTCTCCTTTTTTTCTTATTGTACAGTTATAGCGCGGTTTTTTCAAGAACTAATTTTCTATAACACTACGCAACGGAATATTTTTCTCAAGCTTACACAAAATATTTTGTTGCTATAATTCTGAAGATGATGTATACTTGACACTGGATATTTGTAAGTACTGGAGGTTGCATATTGGACGAATTAACTACCAGAACCATCCACGAAGAAAAAATAGAACCTCCTGAGCGTTCAGGGCGTAAGCTGCCGTTGAAAATAGTGGCGATTTGCCTTGCTGCTCTTCTAATAATTGCTGTAATATTTTCGTTTTGGGTTATGATTATATATAACAAAGTATACCCCAACACTTTTTCTGACGGCACTGACCTCTCAGGCATGACCTATGCGGAGGTTACGGCGTTTGTTGACGATAAGCTTGCAGGTGCATATACTGACGCTTCCTTGAATGTCAAGGTTGACGACGAGGTTCTGACATTTTCTCAAATGGACACAGGTGCGGTAGCGGTATCTCAAAATGCCGTTAACGACATTTATCACAGCGGACGTAAGGGTTCAGTTTTCAAGCGTTTAAGCTATATTATTTCTACTTTAAGTAAAAAACATGATTATCCTATCGATATGACCTTTTCTGTTGATGAAGCCGCCATTAAAACAAAGGTTGACAACTTTGTGGCTTCGATTATTACGCCTCCCACCTCGCCAAAATACGAAGTTATCGGCGATAAGCTAATAATCAGGGCAGGAAAAGCAGGTAAAACTATTGACGCTGACCCTATTACTGAGTTAGTTCTCGAGCGTTTTTATGACCGCGAATACGGTGAAGTCAGCTTTTCGACATCCCCTGTTGCACCAAAACGTCTGGAATTACAGGATGTTTATGATGTTATAAAAACTGATGTAAAACAGCCGTACTTTACGCGCGCCGAGGACGGTACTATCTCACTAGTCGCAGGAGTAAGCGGTGTAGAATTTGACCTTGAGAAGGCTCAAACCTTGTATGAAAGAACCCGTGAGGACATTGACACGGCCTTTGCGCTGAAATTTATAGAGCCTGAAAAGCTTGACGGCGCACTGTTTTCCCACTCTTTAGGCTTTACCTCCACAACAATTTTAAAATCTTCCTCATCTGAACGTATCAACAATATTACTCTTTCTTGCAAGAATATTAACGGGCTTATATTGTTACCCGAGGAAGAATTTTCCTTTAATGGCGTACTTGGCTCGAGAACCATTGAAAAAGGTTATCAATCTGCGGGAATTTATGTTCAAGGCAAGGTTATAGACGATACCGGCGGAGGAATTTGCCAAACTTCTTCTACAATTTATAATTCTGTAATTAAAGCGAATTTACAAGTCAGCGAACGGAAAAGCCACTCCATGACTGTGGCGTATTTGAATCCTGGCTTTGACGCTTCTGTTTACTATGGTGTCCATGATTTTAGGTTTGTAAATAATACGCCATATCCAATTAAGGTTTTAATGCGTGTTGAGGGCTATAAAACAATTTGCGAGCTTGTCGGAACAAAGACTACAGGCTATACCGCCAGCCTTGAAACTGAAATTTTATCCTCAAAGCCTTTTGAAACCATTCATCAAGTAAATCCCGCAATGGCACCGGGTACCAGCAAGCTTATAGACGCAGGTCATGTGGGTTATAACTTAAACTCTTATAGAATCGTTACCGACGAAAACGGTAAATTTATCAGCCGCACCTTTGAATCGAAAAGCGCCTACCGCAAAACCGACATGCTAATCGAAGTCGGTCCAGAGGTTACCCCAACAGTTACCCCGCCGCCACCGACTCCTACGCCTACCCCGACGCCCACTCCGACACCTACCCCCACACCAACACCTACTCCGACACCAAGTGTTGAGCCGTCACCGGAAACCTCGGTTGAGCCAACGACTGTCCCTGAGATATAGTGTGATAATACGCAGGACGATGCTATCGTCCTGCGTATTTTGCATAAATGTTTAGTTTTTGAGAGCGATAATTCGTTTTTTAATATTTTGAAGGAGTGAATGTTTTATGAAAAAGGTTATTTTTGGCAGTGCGTGCTTTATCGGAGGAGTAATGTTATATATCTCGTTAGTTAATTCAGGTGCAAATATTGGTAATCTTATTGACCTCTTTTTGTACATTCTCGTGTTTGTAATTATGATCGGAGGATTTATTCTTGGGCTTATAGGGTTAAAAAGGATAAGTAGTAGTATATATGTGATGCGTTTGGCGCATCTTAAATTCCCCTCTGTGGAGTGGTGCCCGAAGGGCGGGGTGGTAGCCTTGCGTAGCTGTTTATATTTCGTTTGCGTGTAGAATCTTCACCTATTGCAATGGCTCTCGCTGTATGATACTGTTAGATGACCGCTCTGCCTTCGGTTATGGTACCCACGCTTTACGAGGACATACCGCCTGTTTACGGTTACCACGCAACCACCCCGGTGACACGCACTACGGGGGCTAACCACCCCGCCCGTTGGGCACCCCTCCACAGAGGGGAATTGGGGAACGGTGTAGTGTAAGTATACTGGATTGAGCGCAAAAAAATTTCCTTCTATGGAAGGGTGGCGCAATGCGCCAAGGTGATGACCATGCGTAACAGTAGCTCATATATCTCACTTCCGTATAATCCTCTCCTTCGTCAACGAGCTAAAGAACTGCGAAAAGCGGGTAATCTTAGCGAAGTGTTATTATGGAAGCAACTGCGTAAAGGAAATTTTAAGCTGTACGACTTTGATAGGCAAAAGATTATAGGTAATTTTATTGTTGATTTTTACTGCGGCAATTGCAATGTCGTAATTGAAATTGATGGAAGCTCCCATCTTGATAAAGTTGAGTATGATAATGAACGAAATGCATTTCTCGAAGGCTTAGGCTTGACTGTTATTCATATCGCCGCACAGGATGTTTTGCAACAGCTTGATGTCGTAATGAGGCAGCTAAATGACCACCCCGCTTTTCGGGTACGGTAATCATGTCCCTTCGGGGCACAACCCCGCCTTTTGTTCACGGTAACCACGCCCTTCGGGGGCTACCACGCCTCTTTTTGTTCACGGTAACCATGCCTTTCGGGGGCTAACCACCCCGCCCTTCGGGCACCCCTCCACAGAGGGGAATTGGGGAACGTATAGTATTAGTATATGTATTTTTTGATAAATGAGGTGAATATTTTGGAATTTCCAACACATATTGTAGCCGCAGTAGGGTACGTACAGGATAAAAACGGCAATTTTCAACCCAAACCCCAAAATATTCACAAATATTGGAAAGAGGAACACAGCACCCCCAAGTGCCATGCGCAACGCCAACCCTACCCAAAAAAATTTAATGTCTCCCCCAAAATATACCGATTCTACGTTGAATCGGACGAAAGCAACCACCACGCCAGCAAACGTTCCATGGGCACTTGAGCAACAAAAAGGGCGCTTTGCACGATGGCGGCAGACGTCTGCCGCCAATCGCTTTGCCGCCCCGGGAAAAGGAAGTGCCCCCGCGGCATGAGCGGAACTGGGAAAATATGCGAGTAACGAAAAAAGCAATAGCTCGAGATAACCGTCCTTCTCGAGCTACTGCTATTTTATAGTGCCGTGCGCAACGTCGCTGCGCTGTGTTGCGTTTTTTCTTACGACTTTTTGGTTCGCTGCTGCTCAAGGATGGGTTTCGAGCTGTGCGCAGCTCGATTTAAGGCTCTGCCTTAAATATCCGTGAGCTTTTGAAAAAACTCAAGCAAAACTTTTGACCTTGGGCGATGCTAGTCTATGGCTTGTTTCAAATTTGCTAGATTATTCTTCATAATTTCAACAAAGCTTACCCCCGCTTCGCGGTCGTCTTTACTAACATTATGCCCCGTATGCAACAACAAAGACTTCGCACCTGTATCCCTTGCAATAGCATCAGCAACATCAGTTTTCGCAAGCTCCTCATGAAAAACTGCCTTAATGCCGTTATTCTTAATAAAGTTCTCAATGTCCAGCATAGTCTTCACACTCGGCTCTGTCTGCGTTGAACAGCCGTCATATGCGCTTTTGTACTCCAGTCCGTAGCGGTGAATAAAATAACTCCACGCAAAGCGTCCTCCAAAAACGATGGTCTTTTGTGAGGCGTTTTTTACTGCCGTTGTAAACTCACTATCAAGACTTAAAAGCTCCTGTTTCAATGCTTCCGTGTTTTTTTCGTAGATATCCTTGTGGGTACTGTCCATTTGTGCAATAGCCTGTCCTATATCAGTGGCAAAGTCAGCCGCTTTGGAAAAGTCAAGCCAAAAATGGGGGTCTGTTTCATGCTCATGCTCGTCCCCCTCCTCATGGTCTTCGTGCTCCATTTCTAAGTCCGCACGTCCTTGTGAGCCGTCCACCACCAGTAGGTTTTCATTGTCCAGAGATTTTAAAATCCTGTCTGCCCATGGTTCCATCTCCGCACCGGTGTATATAAACATACTTGCCGAATTCAAGGTTATCATATCCTTAGGTGTAGGCTCGAACATATGAGATTCGACACCTGCGGGTAGCAGCATAATCACCTCGGCGTACTCACCTGCAATAGTTTTTGCAAAGTCGTACTGAGGAAACAGTGTGCAGACAATCACGGGCTTATCTGTATTTATTACAGCAGGGGAGGCGCAGGCGGTTAGTGTCAGCAATAGTATAAGTATTGGCAAAATCGACCTTGTGATGTTTTTCAAGTAGTTCGTCCTTTCAGAAAATGCAAGTTATTGGAGGTTTAGTTTTATGCATCATACACATTGTATTTTAACACAGCAAATATAACTATTCAACACACTATAAAATAAACAAATGTTGAACTTTACTGTCACATATGAAACTGTCTAAAAGAATAATATTCCGCCATTATATTTCTTCTGAACACAATACATAGCAATCATGGAAAGAATACTCCCATATCCAATTATTTTAAGACCAATATCCACCATATTATCTCCAAACAATAGCAAAACAGAACCAAGCAACCAAACAATACCAGTCCCTATAACGACTTTGCCCGAAGCAATTCCGTACTTCTTGAAATCCTTCACATTTCTAAGAGATTCCTTTGTGAAAATAAATGCCTTGCCATGAAAATTGGCAAGGCCGGCTGCTATAAACACAAATGACATTAGAATAAGTACGATTTTTCCTATAAGTGCTATAATCATGGTGTTGCTCCTTTCAAATGTAAGGTGATACAAACAGTCGCATCATATACACTTCATTCTACCACAGCAAATACAACTATTCAACATACTTCAACGCGACAAATGTTAAATTTCCCCCATGACACACAGAAATCGTTCTATACCCGCTCATACCAACAAAAGCAACAAAATATATTTTTTTGCAAGATTTCTATTGCCATCTGTCAAAATATGTTGTAAAATGTCCAAGGTCCAAATGTTAAATATTTTACAGGAGGAATGCAATTTGTCACAAAAACCTATCTCGGGGTATCTGCCCGACGAAGCACCGCCTATTGGCAAGCTGATTGTCTTTGCATTACAGCAAATTCTAGTCATGTTTCCTGCAACAGTCCTTGTTGCGCTGCTGACAGGCTTCGACATCTCAACCACTATTTTTGCAAGCGGTCTTGCCACATTATGCTTCGTTTTTATTACAAAGGGTCAAATTCCACTCTATTACGGCTCAAGCTTCTCTTATATTGCCGCAATCTGCTCCTTACAAGCAAAATATCTCTTGACAGACGGTTCTTTGGACACTGCAACCTATATCCGCTCAGCTCAGTTCGGTATTGTTATGAGTGGTCTGGTTTCAATCGTTGTTGGTCTGATTATCCATCGTTTCGGACGCAAACTGGTTGAAAAAATCCTCCCCGCAACAGTCACAGGCCCTATTGCTCTGGTTATCGGTGTATCACTGGCAGGCGTTGCAATTAACAATGCGTCAGGTTATACCAACAATGTACCCTCCGATATTGCAAATGTCAACTGGATTATCTCCATATTCACACTTTTGGTCACTATTGCACTTTCTGTATACCTTAAAAAAGGCGTTTGGGGTCAACTTCCTATGCTGTTCGGTGTCCTTTTAGGTTACGCCTTGGCGTCAATTGTCACGTTGACTACTGATTACAAAATTATCGATTTTGCAGCAATCGGAAACGCAAACCTGTTAGCAGTTCCAAAGTTTACGTTACCTCTTCCAAACTGGGTAAGTGTTGCGGCGATTATGCCTATTGCTATCGCCACTATTCCTGAATCCACGGCACATCTTTTTCAGCTTGACCTTTATGTCAACGACCTTGCTAAGAAAAAAGGTGTAACTAAAAAGTATACTATTTCTGATAAGCTTGGTTTAAACCTTATCGGTGACGGCGTTGGCGATATCGTTTCCGGTATGATTGGTGGTCCTGCAGGTACTAATTACGGCGAAAACCTCTCAACTATGGCGATTACTCGTAACTTTTCTATTAAAATGCTGTCAACCGCCGCGATTATTACCATGGTGTTATCTTTCTCCGGTACATTGTCTGGGGCTGTTTCCAGTATTCCAAACTGTGTCATCGGCGGTTTGGGTATCTTCCTCTTTGGTGTTATCGGCGCACAGGGCGTTGCTATTATGATTGAGAAAAAGGTTGACGTTTTTGAAGCTAGAAGCCTTGCCGTTATTGCGGTTATCTTAGTTATCGGTATCGGCGGCAGCTATCTGCCCAACGGCCAGCTGAATATCTTTGGTATGCAATTACCTGCAATCGCTACTGCCGCAATCGTTGGTATAGTTTTGAATCTGCTGCTGTCCTTTAAGGGGAAAGAGAAGGCTTAATCCTCACCACCCCGTCGCTACGCGCCACCCCTCCACAGAGGGGAATTAGGTACGATGATTATTAAAATCCCCTCCAAATGGAGGGGATTTTTGTGTTTAATAGTATTAAAGTGCGCATTTTTCCCCAATTCCCCTTTATATGGTTTGTTGTTGCGTATGCGTACGGCGTGTGTGCGAAACCACCCCGGCGCAATGCGCCACCCCTCCGCAGAGGGGAATTAGATATGATAGTTATTAAAATCCCCTCCAAATGGAGGGGATTTTTGTGTTTAA